>JAATVP010000041.1 GCA_014523625.1 Nitrososphaerales archaeon TH5896 | reverse complement strand
TATCCATTGACCATAGCTTCACAGACTGGATTTGCCTTCATGATTATCAAATCGAGGTTATGACTATCTGTTCTAGAAATGGCACCAAAGTCGTCCTTCGAGCAAGCTATGACGACTGTGTTCTTATCAGTTGGATAGATATCTAGTGAAGTACCAGGTCTTCGTTCCACATCGCCAATGTAGTCCTTTAATCTCGACTCCATTGTGGAAAATAATTCAATCTTGTCTCCTTTCATTTCGTTCTGGTCAAGAGTCCAAGCAATTATTACCCTTGTCCTACTTGCCTTTAGTTCAGCTGTCTTTAAGACCAATCGGAGTCTGTCTATCAAATGCTTAACGTATCCTTCAATTCCTTTAATGGTACCATTCACTAAGTATGCCAAAGGACCTGCTCCTGAAAGGGATGAAGCAACGACACGAAGGTCGTACAATCCATTTGAAATTTCGTCGATGTATAATTCGCCATATTTGTTCTGAAGTACTTGAGAGGGAAACCCTGAAGAACGTGTTTGTTTGCATACCTCTAGGGTCCCAGCTAAGCTGGTATAATGCTCCAAGATTCTAATAACGTGGGCAAGCTCCGCTGAATAGATATCAACAATATTTGAATCCCCTGTTTGGGGCTGATCCTGAATAAGGCCCAACAAATGGAGATCATTCTTGTTTGACGATGACGATCCGACCAAAAGATCTGGTTGGTGAAGTTCAGAAAGAGAGGTAATCGGCATGTAATAGTAATAAATGTCTCGCCCGATCACAAACCCTGTCAGGTGCTCAATTAGTGCAATATTCTCGGTGTTGCCCCCCACTCCAGTAGGAAGGGTAAATACAATTGATGTCCCAGGACTTATGGACCTTGCGACGTCTCTTAATTTTGAGGAAATGTCCGCCCTTACATCCTGACCAGTCTTCCGAACCTTTGGAGAAAAGAATACATATGACGCCATTTTGATGGCAACATCTACAGGCTGTAGCTCAAGCAATGGCTCATCCTCTAAAAGGGAGCTTACTGTAGGATATGTCTTAATTATTTCGGGTTTGAGCATTATAGCCATTCGTGCGGATTCGTCGATCAAGGACACAGTATGTCCTCTGGTTGCAATTGTGGAGGCTATTTTATAACCTTCAGTACTGAGTCCGTATACAACCACTGGTTTAGATGCTGTTTCTAGACTCAAACCGGATTCGCCTCCCCTCAAACATAGGATAACGCTGCTATGTAAGAGTTAAAGAAAAGTCTTTTCTATTCATGATTAGTAGTCTATCCCATATTCCATGAAAGTATGGCTTGATATTTTGACTCCCAAACAGGTTATGTTTTTCAAACCTTTAGTTGATTCTCTCATGATAGGTGGCCACGATGTCCTTTCTACTTCGAGAGATTACAGAGAAGCCATTGAACTTGCGAGAATAAGGAATCTTGAATTAGAGGTGGTTGGCAAACATGGAGGAGAAGGTAGGTACGACAAGCTAAGAGCTAGTGCATCCCGTGTATTTGAATTGGCAGAGATGGTACAAGCATTTGAGCCAGATCTGGCAATCACATTCTCATCACCAGAAGGAGCTCGGGTGTCTTTTGGACTAGGAATCAAACATTATTGTTTCAGCGATTCTCCTCATGCTACAGCTGTTTCGAAGCTGACGGCTCCACTGACAGATTTGCTGTTTTGTCCATGGATAATCCCGTATTCTGCATGGAATAGGTTCGGTTTACCAAAGACAAACATCGTAAGATATAAGGCGTTAGACCCTGTAGCGTGGCTTAAACGAGGTATTGGCCAACCCTCCTCACATCCCACAGGTTTGATCTACGGGAATGGAGATAAGAAGAATATTTTAGTGAGATTGGAAGAGTCAAAGGCAGCTTATTTGACTGAGAGTTCGGTTAAGAAGAATGGGTACTTTTTCCTTGATAGTTTAGTTAAATCAATCCACGAATTGGCAAACATCGTTGTTATCTGCAGGTACTCTGATCAGGTGACGAAGGTCAATGAGAGGTATCAAGATAAAGTTTCTGCTGTAGGAAACATTATCGATGGGACAGCTGCAATAAATTCTTGTGACCTATTCATAGGAGCTGGAGGAACAATGACTGCTGAGGCTTGTCTCATGGGCAAGCCTGCTATCTCCATAGCTCCTATTTCATTTTACGTAGAAAGGTATTTGTTAAAAACGGGACTTCTATTAAAGGCGTTAAAGCCAGCTGATCTAGTAAAATTCACTACAAAGACTCTCAATGATCCTAGTAGATCCTCCAATCAAAAACAAAATGCAAAGCTCATTTTGGAGAAAATGGAAGACCCTATCCAGACCGTTATGCGATATATTTTAGCCCACCAGTAACATTATTAAAGTTATATTCCTTCAATAGTGGGAGCCCGGAAGCCCGGTAGGGTGTATCTAGTCCACGCCGAATGTAGTGGCCAAGCATAGAGGCCTTTGGAGCCTTTGACCCCAGTTCGAATCTGGGCCGGGCTATGTTTTCTTATCCAGTAGAAGATATCATGTCCTTAAATTATCTAGGCATTTAGAATTCGTCAACTGATTAACTACGACTCTGAGCCAAATGTGTACGATCTGACAATTTTAGATAGGTCGTCGTACGCTTTATCAATAGCCTTCTTCCTCTTTGCCGTTCTATCTCTGAAGTTCATTAACCTCATCTTATTGTGATGAATCATTTCAACTTGCTCTGAGTGGTTTGGTGAACCTTTTGATTTCCTCAAGGCTAACACGTTCTCGGCGCGACAAGCAACAATTATTTCTTTTAATGCTTCTACTTGTATTTGATATCCGGAAGCTTGTAACAGCTGTTCGATCTCTATTTCGCCTAAATCCTCCAATGAATGTTTGCCGTTGGATATAGCCAACTTTACCAGAGAACCTACGAGTTTGTGCGCAGACCTAAATTCTAGATACTTCTTAGAAGTCAAAAGTTCTGCTACGTCAATTGCATTAGCGAAGCTGCTTTTAGCGATCTCTAACATTCTGGTTTTGTGAACTATAGAGGATTCAATGACAAACCTTAGCATACTTAGCGAATTCACAGTCGTTGTAGTTGAGGAGAAGACAAGACTTTTCAGATCCTGCAAATCCCTACTATATCCAGATGGTAACCCTTTCAATATTGTCATCGAAGCAATAAGATTTCCTAGAATTCCTCCAGATTTTGACCTCAATATTTCCAAAGGATCAGGGTTTTTCTTTTGAGGCATCGCGCTAGAGGTTGAACTGGCAGAATCAGCAAGTTCAATATATTTGAATTCATCAGTGGTCCAGAGAATAAAATCCTCAGAGATTCTGCTCAAAGTAATCATAAGGATGCCCAAGCAAGCGAGATATTCTAGAATCATGTCCCTAGAACTTGTTGCATCTATGCTGTTGATACTCAACTGGTCGAAACCGAGTAACGAAGCCGTTCGATTTCGATCTACGGAAAAAGAAGATCCCCCAATGGCCAATGAACCAAGAGGGGACTGATTAATTCTACTATATAATTCCTCTAGTCTCTCCATGTCACGAAAGATCGACTCCGTGTAAGATAGGAGGTAATGGGAAAATGTTCCAATCTGCGCATGTTGTAAATGAGTGTAAAGTAACATTAGTGTCTGTTTGTTAGAATCAGCACTATTGAGTAAGGTCTCTACCAAATTTCCTAACAGAATACTGACCTCATTGATATCATTTCGGACCTTCATCTTAAGATCAGTCATAACCTGATCATTCCTGGACCTAGCTGTCTGTAACATCCCTCCCTTACTCATCCCAATTTTTTCAACCACAAAAGACTCTACAGATTCATGGACATCTTCATGCTCACTTTTTTTCATGATTGATTTAGGATGATGTTTAGCCTCCTCCAAGGCTTGCAAAAGCTCAACTAATTCTCCTCTCGACAGATATCCGATTTCGTGTAGCATTATTACGTGGACCTCACTGCCAATTATATCATAGAAAAAAATTTCAGAGTCATCCTTTAGTGAAGAAACGTAATTCAAAATCTCTCGATCGATTGAACCTTCCGGCCTAGATCTATACATAGGTTAAAGAAACAATGCCCTGATTTAATATTTTGCTGACCCTTTAAAGATCTGATCTCTTAAAAGGAGACTAGAAATAGTGTAAAACCTGATTAGTGTAAAACCTGATATTTCTAATAGTCTACTATGGCCATACAAAATTGAGGAATACTTTATCAGGTGTAATACCTTTGACTGTGCAGTTCTTTTGCAAGGTAACCTCATTCACAGAATTTCACCTAGATAGTTAGCCACAACAGAGGAAGAATTTGTAGATCGAATTATGCTCGCAATGGCTGTCTAGATACTAATGTCGCTCGATCAAATCGAATCTAGTTAGATTCCTAGTTGTGGCTTGTAAACATTTGGATCTAGACAGGATATAAAATGGAGATAATTTACTCGAATGATGGACACGAAGCTCGTTAATAGTTATATATCGATTGTTACAAATCAAAGGAGAGATGAATCAGGATATTCAGCAAGTGAAGAGACAAATATTCGACGAACTCACCAAGATTGTAGATCCAGAGATAGGGGTTTCAATTATGGAGTTGGAATTGATAGACAAGGTCGATATCAAGGAAGGTAGTGTGGATATTGATTTGCATCTTACGAGTCCATTCTGTCCGGCTGTGTTTGGTTTCAAGATAGCGCAGGACGTCAGGGACAACGTTTACAAGCTTAACGGTATTGAAGGTGTTAAAGTGAATGTAAGCAATCACTTCATGGCAGAGGCGATTAATAAGCAGGTAAATGAGAGTAACTTGCCTCCAAAGACTTGAATAATGCGTGAAGGGATATGCAACCCCTCAACCGCTCATTTCTAATATGAAATGTTCATGAGATAAGCAACTCCTACAAGCATTGCCAGAGTGTGAGTGCGAAATGCTAGTCGGTATTCATGTTTTGCCCAAGTTTCTAGTTCGGGATTCAGCTAATTTCTTGTCATTTTTCGAAAAGTTGACAAGATGTCCTCGGAGCAATTGGATTCCAAGAGCGGGATCCACTCCTTTAGGACAAACTACACTACAGGAACCTGCAAAATGACACCTCCAAATACCGTGCTTGTTGTCTACGATGTTCAATCTGGACTGGGTGGCATCATCTCGGTTGTCGGCAACATAGCGATAGGCTTGGGCCAAAGCCTGAGGGCCTGGAAACCTTGTATCTGACCCCACGGAAGGACAAGCAGAGTAACACAAGCCACACTTTATACAATATGAAAATTGCAAATAGTTCTCGACATCCTCAGGTGTCTGTATAAATTCTGTGAGGCGGTTCTCGTCAACAATATCTGCATTTTGATTGTGAATAAAAGGCTCCATTGCGCTATGATGTTCAAAAAAGTCTGAAAAGTCGCCGACTAGGTCTCTAATTACTGGAAAATTAGGGAGGGGCTCACAAGTAATGATGTTCCCATCGATTTCAGAGACTTTGGTATAACATGCGAGTCTTGGGATTCCGTTTATCTTCATTCCACAGGATCCGCAAGATGCCATCCTGCAAGAATACCGTATCGCTATGCTTTTGTCCAGATAGCCTTTGGCGTGCAACAAGGCATCCAAAACAGTTGACCAACGCTGAACGGGTACTTCAAACTTGTCGAAATGCGAGGACTTATCTTGCTTGGGGTTCTTTCTATAGACTCTTAAGTGGACTACCTTCCTGCTGCTCTCAAGTGTGCTCTCCTTTTTCTCATCACGTTCTAGTTTCTTTCGCCTAGTCTTAATGTTAAGAAGTGCTGTCATTCTCTCGATTATCCCAGGCCATTAGCGACTATTATTGTTCTTGTACCGTATGCAATAAGTGCAATCATCGCAACTAGAGTGAAAACAGTCACTCCGTTTTCCCAAGCTATATTCTGTCTAAATTCTATCAAGATAATTCTCAACCCATTGAATCCATGAATGGCAATCAGAACAAGAATAGATTCCAAGAGTACTGCGTATGCAATATTCTGATAATTCGCAATAACGTTCTCGTATTCTAGACTCATGGAAAAGGGCATAACTAGTCTCATAATGATGTGTACAGCCACAACAAAGAGGGCGGCAATTCCAGTGATGTAATGTATCTTCATTATTTGACTCTCTTTCAAGATCAACGTGTTTTAGAATACCTCCTCATCTCCAATATATGAATTAGTCTATTCTCCTGCAAATAAGATGCTTGCCCCGTATAACATCGCAGTAGCCGCCAAGATCAATGCAATCCAGATTCCCGATTTCTGTCGATAGTTCAGTGAGACAGGAGAGTACGGATAATCAGGCCTACCCGGTTTACCCAGTCCTCTGCCTGTTTCGGTAAATAACAGTCGGATCCCATTGGCGGAGTGAAAAGTACTTGTACCAATTACCAAAATCAGAAATAGATGTCCCCATGTAGTCTGTGTCAGTTCCAACATAGCGTTCCACGCATCTTTACCGTCGACTAGGGAACTGGTTTCAATGACATGTCCGACAAAATAAATCAGTAGAAATACGCCGGTTAACCGCTGAAGCCAATACGAAATTCGCTCCCAACCATATCTAGAAGGGTTTAGCCATGCTCTAAGGCCTTCACGGTTTTCACGTTTATTGCCGTCCGAATAAATCCTATCTTCATTAGATGATTTCATTAATATTTCCTCTCAACCGGTGCATACCTAGTAATCTTTACCGGATACCAACGTAATTCTGGTCCTTCATGAGAGTTGTAGGCAAGCGTATGTTTCAGATAGTTTACATCATCTCGACTTGGGTAATCGATTCTTGCGTGAGCTCCTCTTGACTCTTGGCGATTTAGTGCTCCTACCAAAACAATCTCAGAGATCCGCGCTATTGAATCGATTTCCATGACATTAATGTAGTTAGTGTTGTATTCGTGGGCCTTGTCGTCCACATGTCTCCAAGATGCCCGTTTCAATTCCTTTGCTTCTTTTAATGCCTCCGCTAATGTATTTCCTTCCCGAAATACATATGCCTTAGAATCCATCAATTCTGCAAGTCTTTTTTTTATTTCATAGGGATTCATTTCGCCTCTTCCATGGAATATGCCATCATAGATCCTCTTCTCCTCTTCTATAACTTGCTGCTCAGGCACTGTCATTGTTCGATCCTTGGCCCTTTGAGCATGTTCAGCAGCGTGCTTTCCTGTGATATTCCCCCACACTAGACATTCGGATGTTGAATTCGCACCCAGCCTATTTGCACCATGGGTACTATTGCAAGCTGCTTCCCCGGCACACCAAAGGCCTCTCATTTCTGTCTCCCCTTCAATATTTGTATGTATTCCTCCCATCATATAATGGCAAACAGGTCTAACCTCGATCGCCTCATTAATAACATCAATCCCTGAAAACTTTATCCCTATTTCCCTAATTCCTGCTAATTTTTCTTTAATGCGTTCAGCACCTAGATGTGACAGATCAAGTTTAAGACAATCTATTCCAGTCTCATGTTTGAAGCCCCTTCCTTCTTGTATCTCACGAATCATAGCCCGCGACACAACGTCTCTTGGGGCAAGTTCAAGTTTTTCCGGAGCATATCGCTTCATGAATCGTTCTCCTTGATTATTTACAAGATATCCACCCTCACCCCTGGCACCTTCTGTAATTAAGATCCCAGATGGCAGAATCCCACTGGGATGAAACTGCACAAATTCCATATCCTTTAGCGCTAATCCTTTTCTGTATGCCATATCCAAGCCATCTGGAGTCGAAGAATGGGCGTAGGTAGAAAAGCCGTAAATTCGCCCAGCACCCCCAGTACAAATGATTCCGGCCAGTGACTTGATTATTACAAACTCGCCAGTTTTCATCTCGATAGCCGTGAATCCCCGAAAGCTAGATCCATCTGATAGGATCGATGTACAGAACCATTCGTTTAGAAAATGGATGTTCTCATGCCTCAGGCATGTGTCATACAAAGTCTGCATCTCGTAAAATCCTACTTTATCTTGAGCATACGATGCACGAGGGAATGAGTATCCCCCGAATTTCCGCTGATCGATGCGTCCGTCCGACCTTCTCGACCATGGCATTCCCCAATGATCTAGTTGGTATATTTCGTACGGCACATTGGAGACCAGTCGTTCCGCAACATCTTGGTCGGCAAGAAAATCACTACCTCTAATTGTATCATAAATATGAGATTCTCTATTGTCCCCTTCTTCTTCAAACAACACGGCTGCTGTTCCGCCCTCTGCAGAAACGGAGTGAGAACGCATCACCTGAACCTTCGAGATTACAGCTATGCTCAGACTCTCGTCCACTGACGCAGCAGACAAAGCAGCTCGAAGTCCAGCTAGGCCAGATCCCATTACTAAAACATCATAGGAGAGAACCTCAGTCAATCATGAAAACACCTTCAAGTGAAGATATCGTGAACTGCAATTCTCATAAATACCTTTGTCAATGATATAGCAAGACGGAACTAGTTTGCTTTTGAGATCTAATTGACTTACAAGAACAGAAGTTTATTTACTTGTTGAATTTTTAGATCATCCTGATGCACATTGCTTATTCCGGAAAGGTCTTCTTCGCACCAAACACCTCTGATGAACAGATCATTGATCGAGCCAAGAAACGATTAGTTGAAAGTGGGATCAATGAGGAACACATACAGGTCAATTATAATGTCCAAGAGCTTGAAGTCAATGATTTGTACGTAAGTTATGAACCTCCGCATTTAGTTATCCGCAATGTCTACGAGAAGAAAAGTTCAGGAATGATAAAAATGAGGAATACTGGTATGATAGAAATATAGGATCAATTCAGTTGCCCTGATCGAAGAATTTCAGAAACTAGTTCTACAACTTGAATTGCATTTCCTATTACTTCCTGACCGCTGACCAAATTTTTTACTGTTATGTCGTTTTCATTTCCCTTCTGCGCTGCTCTCACCAATATGGTAGCACCAATAGAGGATCCATAATCCATTTGCTTTCTCAAAGACCGAGCTCTACTGTCATAGTCTGCAGGTATCCCAGCACCTCTCAATACTGAAACCAGTTTTAGCACGAATTTTTTATCACTATCCTCTGAAGCCACAAAGACTAATGGCTTGGGTTTGACCTTCAACAACCCATGTTGGCTTAATACATTCAAAAGGCGTTCGACGCCTCCAGCTACCCCAATGGCGCCTAAATCGCTTCGATCAAACGCAGTAGTCAAAATATCAAATCGGCCACCGCCTGCTAATGCGCCTACCGTGGAAGTAGGATCAAATATTTCGAAGACAGTTCCTGAATAATAGTCAAGCCCTCTGACTATTCCTAGATTAATTCTTACGTTCCTAACTCCTCTTGCAGACAGCGAGCGTTCCAAATCTTGTAGTAATTGCCATTTTGGTAATTTGCTTAATCTTGTGGCTTGATCTTCAATTTCATTTATCGTCCCAATTTGAGAAGATAGTTCTAACATGGGTCTGAGTAACGTGGGGCTGATCTTATCCGCATATTCGAGATAAACTGCTTCTACTCCCTTCTTCTGAACCTTGTCCATTGCTCTAAAGACCTCGAACGTTAAATAGGGATCCAACATACCAAGTTCTTGCTTCATGTACTGTTCCAGCAATTCCCTATGACTTACGTCGATTGTGACATTTAGTCCCAAATCTTCAAAGAAGGAAGCCGCCAGCTGAATTATTTCAGCCTCATGCTCCAAGTTGTATAAATCGTATAGCTCAGCATCCCATTGATGAAAATATCTGTACCTCCCTGCTTGAGGTTCGTCGTACCTCCAAACTCCCCCAAAAGCGGCCGCTTTGATGGGTAATTTCATTTCTCTTCTCTGAGATATATAACGGGTTAGTCCAACTGTGAGATCAAACCTGAGCGCAACTTCTCTCCCACCTTTGTCTTTGAAATTATAGATTTCATTGGAAATTGTAGGACCTCCTTTAGCTTCGAGAGTAGAAAGCATTTCTAATGGTGATGGCTGAAGTACCTTAAAATTAAACAAACCAACGGTTCGTATAAATCGACTTCTGATATAGTTAATATTGGATAACTCGTCAGCATCAATATCTCTCATCCCACGCGGAAGGCTCAATCTCACAACACAGACCAACCTTAGTGACCATTTAGATTTTACTCTTGATTCGACACATTATTATTATTATTCAACCCTCTTTCTGAACTAACCAAGTTGGACTCCGATAGGTACAGATATCTGGAGCACAGCACCGACGCTATTGTTCAAGCCCATGGGAGCAGTTTAGAAGAACTATTCGAAAATAGTGCCATGGGGCTGGTTAACATCATGTTTGATATTGACAAGGTGGAAAATCGCCAATCTGAGACGATCATAGCTAGTGGCGAAGACCTTGAAAATCTCCTTTTCGACTGGTTAGAAAAGGTGTTGTTGAAAATCTTTATTGAACAGATCGTGTTGTCAAGATTTTTCATTAGAGTTTTTAAAAAACATACAAACCTCGAGGAAAAAAGGTATTTTCTTGAGGCGCAGGTAGGAGGAGAAAAAGTCAATTACGATAAGCACAATTACAAAATTGAGATCAAAGCAATCACTTACCACGAGTTGAAAATCCAACGTACAGACACTAGTTATGTTGCAACTTTCTTGGTTGACTTGTAGAAATCCTTTCTTTATCCATTATCGAGGATTTAATCAGCCTTGAATTTTCAGAACATTGGACTGGATTGATCGGATAAGTCTTAAATATGCATGATAACTTTTATTGAATGTATTATTATGAGTGAAGTAAATAAGCCAGCATTGGTGGAGCTGAACGATAAGAACTTCGAGGAGAACATATCTGGCAATAAACCTGTATTGGTCGATTTTTGGGCAACATGGTGCGGGCCCTGTCAATTTATGCTGCCCATCTTCGACAGACTATCTAAAAAATATGGTCAGAAAGTCACATTTGGCAGGTTGAATGTGGACGATAATCAGGGAGTAGCCATGAGATATGACGTGTACGCTATACCAACTTTCATAATCTTTATGAATGGCAAGGCCATCGATCGAGCTGTGGGCGCAGTAGGAGAAAAGGGCCTTGAAGGTTTGCTTCAGAAGTATCAATAATATTTCTGATAAATTGGATGAATGAATTTCTCATCTTAAGGAGAAATCAGTAGATCTGGAGCCTCCCAAGTGCGT
>JAATVP010000040.1 GCA_014523625.1 Nitrososphaerales archaeon TH5896 | reverse complement strand
CAAATGTAGCCAAAAAGCTCGTCATCTTTCCTTTTCATAGATACAACATGATTCAGAACTTCCATCTCTTCTTCAGTAAGCCTTTGTGTGAAACGTTCATTAAGTAATTTTGCGTGTTTGCTGTGCAAATCAGTGTAGAATACGTCTCCTTCATTAATCTGTCGTCCAATGGTGGGACCTCGAATAGAAACTGCGACCTGCATACCTTTGCTAGCTTCCTCAATAGTCTTACCGCTTTGCTGTATTTGATGGATGGCACCTATTTTTTTGCCTTCCTCATTGATCACAGGAATTTTTTGTCTTAATTTTCCAACTAGTATCTCGGCTCCGAATACTGCAGGATCGTTACGTCTGAATACAAAGTTTTTTAAGAACTGAAATTTGCAGACTGGTGGAATTTCATTAAACATGATTACGTCTTGATGATCTTTCTGGTAAGCTGTCCAGTCAAGATAGCTTCTCACAAGATTGTAGATTATTTTCTCATTAAAAATCATGACTTGACGCTCCTGGGCCTCCCTAAGGGCATCATCTAGGACTCTAACATTAAACGCCAAAATCACTCCCAAATATCTATCCTTCTCCCTTACTGCCGAAGCCTCGATGACGTCCCTCTTGGTGACGTGCCCTATGTCCGAGATTCTTATGGGAACCTTTTGTTTTACAAGGAGGTCACTAATGGCTTCAATGGAACCTATGGTGTCACATTTCATAGTCACCCCATTGATATCCTTATTCACGAAAGTGTTCTTAATTTCAGCCTCGACAATTGCTCGAAATCGAGCCTCGTCTTCCTTCTGATTTAGGACAAAAAGTGGACTTCCAGCCATGACACCGGTGAGGTCTGGCGAAGTGATTTTTACCCCGGCGGCAGAAATTACCTCTGACACGTGTCTAAATTTATCTCTAGGGTCTCTCATTTCATCAAGTGGCTTGGGAAGAAGAATCGCCTTCACACGCGTTACTACTGCGTTATTTCTCTTAGCGACTATGATACTACATCCCTGTCGAAGTGTTCCATCAAAAAGTATTACGTTGGCTGCCGGTCCCAAGCCTACCTCTTCGTTGATCTCCAAGACGATCCCTCTTCCCTCCTCTTCGTGTCGTTCTAATTTTCGACCCAAGTATTGCTGGGTTAATCCGATAAGAACAGCAAGTAACTCAGGTATTCCCACCCCAGTTCTTGCACTGACCGGCACTATTGCCACTTCCTTAGTAAAGTTCTTGATTCGCCAGAACGCCTCTGAATTGTATCCGGACATTGAAAGTGAGCCGACGACATTGTAGATCATTTCATCCAGCGCAGTTTGAACTGACTTATCCTGCATACTCACAGCCTTACTTATTGAATCTCCCCCCAGATCGTTACGCCATCCACTAACGGTATCCACCTTATTCAGTGCGATAACAAATGGAACCTTTCTTGTCTTTAAGATATCAATGCTTTCCTCTGTCTGAGCTTCGAAACCCTTGTTAGCGTCTACCACAATTATCGCAATGTCGGCTGCTGAACCTCCTCTTACTCTCAGAGTAGCAAAGACTTCATGACCAGGAGTATCTATCACCAAAATTCCGGGGATCTGTGAATCAGTAGTTGAAATCTTGTTAAATAGGTCTCCTGTTACTCTTTTAATTGTATCAATCGGGAAAAAACTTGCGCCAATATGTTGGGTGATTCCTCCTGCCTCCCTAGCTTGAACGGCCGTTCCTCTAACCTTATCCAATAAAGAGGTTTTACCGGAGTCTACATGACCTAATACAACTACGACTGGATGCCTGAGTGCCACTTAAAGCCTATCAAAAATCACTCTAGCCTCTTTTATGAAGCTTTCATACGAATCGGATGCATGGACTATGTTATCTGTTACGTTAAGGGCTAGATCCCCTCGGATTGTACCGGAAGCCGCTTCATATGATTTTGTTGAACCTATCATTATTCGAACTGAGTTTATAGCACTGTTACCGTCCAGAATTAACGCCATTGTAGGGCCAGAGGTTATAAAAGAAACCAATTCATTGAAAAATGGTTTATTGCTATGAGCCGAATAAAACTCTTCAGCTTTTTCCTTGGTAAATGAGTAGGACTTCAGATTCTCGATAGTGAATCCCTTTTCTTCAAACCTGGAAATTATTTTTCCAGCTAATTTTCTCTTTATTGCATCTGGTTTAATAACAACAAGAGTTCGCTCTCCCAAGAAGTTAACCCTTCCCCTTTCTAATACCACCTTTCATGTACTTCTTTGTCCATTTCAGTTTCCTCGGATCCCTCTTTAGTTCTCTCAGATTTTTCTTGCATTTGGATGAACATGTCCATTGTATCGACCCATCATTACGAACCAACATTATCCCCTGACTTGGAGGAATGTGTTTTCCGCAAAAGGAACAATTACGCAATGAAGTTGCTGATTTACTCATTGGCTAGTCTAACACCTCTAAAATACACTAGACCTTACTTTATTTTTCGAGCTTCGCGCTCAGTTTCTCGTAGCATCAATATATCGTTCATTCTTATTGATCCTTTGACATTCCTTGTCAGGATTCGGCCTTTGTCCTTACCCTCAAGGATTCTCACTCTAACTTGAATAACCTCTCCTGCAATTCCTGTTCGACCTACTATCTGGATTACCTCTGCTGGATTTATCCTCTCTTCCGATGACTTGCTCATATTTTCCTCTATTCCTTTCTCTTGTCTCTTAGAGGTTGGATGGAATTAAGAACTTGCTCCACAATAGTCTGAGCTTCACCTGGATCCAGGATAGTCGCAGCCGCTGACCCGACGTCCATACCCAATGAAGCTCCGAGTTGTTCCTTACTTGGAACAAAAATATAAGGCGCATTTCTCTCTTCGCACAAAATTGGCAGATGCGCGACAACTTCAGGTGGTTCCACGTTCTCTGCAATGACTACTAATTTTGTATTTCCTCGTTCAATGGACTTTGTAGTCTCATTAGTTCCCCTTCGTACCTTTCCACTCTGCTTAGCCACTCTAACTGCCTCATATATCACATTTACAAGGTCTTTAGGTGTCTCGAATTTGACGTAGTATGGTCTACTCATTTTAAATAATCACCCTCTGGGATCATCTCGATTCTTCTATATGAGATCCGTGGAGTATTAAATATGTTATCCATGATAGTGCTATGTAATTTCGTCACTGTCCAGCACGCTTCTAATAACGTTAGTGTATTCGCGTACCTTGGAGTCCAAAAGGTCTTTATCTGTCGATTCTGCATATATCCTAATTAGTGGCTCAGTGCCACTTGCTCTTACCATCACCCAAGTCTCCTCGTCAATCCAGATCTTGACCCCGTCAAGATTCTCTACTCTGAGATTGCTTCCATGACTTGAACAAGACTCAACGACACGGGCAGCGAGCTCTAATGATTCACAATGGAATTTAGACTTGTACTGAAAGATATTAGGAAGATCCATGATCTCACTGGAAAGTTGCCTCTTTCTAGAATTTGATGATAACATTTCTAAAACTAATAGTGTAGTTAATGCCCCATCGCGAACACAATTTAATCTCGCATTCATGAAACCACCATTTTCTTCAAGCCCTAGCACCGCATTTCGTTTAATCATCTCTCGGGAAACTTCTACGCTTCCCACTTTAGTATGAATGACTTTAGATCCCTCATTCTGTGCGACAAGACTAACTATCATCGTAGTATTCACCGGACAAACGATATCCGTCCCTTCATAGCCATTCTTTAATAGGTACGCTATTAGTGATGCCCCTAATTTATCACCCCAAATAATTTGTCCATGTTCATCGCAAAATATGCTTCGATCTCCGTCGCCATCGTACGCCACCCCAAAATCTGCATTAGTAGACCTTACGAGCGAAGTAAGAGTACCTAGGTTAGTGAGGGTGGGTTCAGAACCCCTCCCAGGAAAGTTACCGTCTATATTACCGTTCACAGTCAAAACCTTACACCCGAGTTTCTGAGCTATAATAGGGGCGACAAATGCTTGCGTCCCATTTCCTATATCCATCACTATCTTGAACCCTTTTGAGTAAATTTTTTCAGACTTGACAACTTGGATAGCAGAATCTACATATGATGGAATTACCCTATCGTCATTGCTTTCTTGCCCTATTTTCCTAACAGGCTGGATTTCACCAGAATTAAAATTGAGCTCTATTTTTGACTCCTCATCTCTTGAAATTTCCACCCCATCATTTGCGATAGCTTTAATTCCATTGTATTCGGGGGGATTATGTGAAGCAGTAATCATGATGCCACCTGGATAACCGAAGTGCTTGGTCGCGTACTGCAAACATGGGGTAGGCAGGAGGCCTGCAATAGAGGTATCCTTTCCAGAAGAATTAAGCGTCGCAGAGACGATTTTGGAAATTACCGGACTAGATATTCGTCCATCAAAACCGACCAAGAGCGGTCCTTTTTCAAAAAACGACCCTAATGAACGAGAAACTTTGATTATGAATTCGAGACTAAGGTCTTGACCGAAAATTCCTCTAACTCCATTAGTTCCAAATAGCTTTGGTCTATGCTCACCTTTCATTTTGTTTTTAAGCACCGAAATCTAATTTAATGATAATGATTAGATTAGTGACAACGATTGCATCAACAGTATGTAATTTTGATAATATTCAGTAGGGGTACTTTTCGAACTTGAAAAAAAGGGTGGTATTTAACGTGATTTCATTTCTTTGCCGAACTGATCCGCCGAACGCATTGATTTCAATTTGTTTGAAGGCGAAATATCAACTGTCAGTCAAATCACTCAATTAATAGTGATTATCGCAACATAGTTGTTATGAGAATCAACGAAAAGGAAAAATTGCCTGGCTCGAGATGATTAGTGATAGAGTAGCTTGGTACCGCAAGAGTGATTTTATCCTGGAACTACTGCATCGGTTGTCATGCAATAAAACCCATGCATTTTGATGAAATCATAATGAATACTCCATCATGTTTATTTTGAATAGCCTAACTAAGGACAACACGTTAAGCTAGAAATCTTTCTCAAATAGATCGATATGCTATCTGGGAACGTTTCTTTATTCTGTTCTAGTGGCTACTAAATAACTGCGTTACAAAATGAAATAGTTATAATTTTTTCTTTCAGTAAAGTATTGTCCCAAAAGTAACATCATTCATCCTTAACCATAAACGCTAATATATTGAAGCACACAGTGAACAGCTTGCGAGCGGGGGTTGCCAAGCCTGGCCAACGGCGCAGGACCTCATGTGTTCCAAAAATGCATGAATGTGCGAAGCTTAGAATGGGTCAGGTCTTTACTCCTAGAACCCTGTTCCTAAGGGATTCGTGGGTTCAAATCCCACCCCCCGCATCGATAATTATTTCATGATATATGCTTGATGCATTGATCGAGTTGCTTATGGTTGTTGAAATGTGTAGCACAAAAATGGTTGTTGCAGTCTCCGCAATGCCAACCTGAAATCGTGTAACAAATTATGCATTTGTCTAATGGTTTATTATAATCAAAATTTATCTTATGCCTTCGCGACTTGCTATGTTGTTGTTGTTGTGATTGGTGATTGATCCCGCGTTTCATATAGATTCTAGCCTATCGCAAATATCTTCTCATGATATCACAATTCAGTGTGAAAAAATGTGTCGACGTCTTTAATGTGCACGAACATTTGAGTCTTGATTCTAAGTACGCTTACTTAATCGAAGGATTTATACTTTTTCAAGGTGTAAGGTTTATGTTGAGTATCACTTATTTCTACGTCGTTGGCTAGCCGCAACACAAAAGACAAGACATTAATAGAGATCACCGTGGTAGGCAAGGACAGAGAGGGGGTTGTAGCAGAAATAACCAACTCCATTTTTCGTAATGGTGGAAATATAGAACAGATTAACCAAAAGGTTGTTCACGGGTTATTCGGGATGCATCTGGAAGCCTCTTTTTACAACACTGTAAAACTCAATGAAATACATTCAGAGCTGCGCGAACTTTCAGCCAAATTACAAATGGAAATTAAAGCTCACGTCGAAGAGCCTAGTAGAAAGAAAAATGTTGCCCTATTAGTAAGTAAGGAACCTCATTGTTTGTCATCAATACTGAACGCTCTGCAAGACAAGGAAATTGATTCGAATATCTCAGTAATTATAGGCAATGAAAGTACCCTCAAGGGTATTGCAGATGACTTTTCAATCCCCTTCCATTCAGTCTCTTATGAAAGTAGTTCAGCAAACGCAGAAAGTAAGATCTTGGAAGTTGTCGAAGAATATAATATAGATCTCATTGTGCTTGCTCGTTACATGCGCGTATTGACACCCAATTTTGTATGGCGTTACCCTAACAGAATCATAAACATTCACCCCTCGTTATTGCCAGCATTTCCAGGCGCTTACGCCTACGTGCAGGCATTCGAAAGGGGTGCTAAAATAGTGGGATGTACAGCCCATTTTGTTACTGAGGAGTTGGATCAAGGTCCCATTATTTGTCAGGATGCCTTTAAAGTTATGGAGGATGATACATTAGAGTCTATAAAAATGAAAGGTCAGCAATTAGAGGCGGCAACCCTATTGGAGGCAGTTAAACTTTTTCTAGAAGACAGGTTAGATGTTTATTGGAGCAAGGTACATACTTTATCCAAGAGTTGATATGAACTTCAGAATGTAGGCCAGATCCGTCAACAATATAAAACTGATATTCCAGCTAGTTCGTACAATAGGAATGGACCTCTCCATTTATGACCTATGTGACGGGGATTTCCGCGATCGATTGGCACAAACCCAATCTGCAATAATACCTGTAGGTTCACTTGAACAACATGGACAGCATCTGCCAGTGTCAACAGATTGCTTGATTGCGGAACACATTTCTATAAAGGTCGGTCAGAGATTAGAATATTTTGTGTTCCCGGTTGTTCCTTATGGGGTATCGTTTGAACACTCCCCTATGTTTAATGTTTCTGTCCGTGATTCCACACTCTCCAATATATTGTGTGACATATGCATATCTATAGCCCGTCTTGGTATCAAAAAAATAGTGATAATCAATGGTCATCATGGGAACATGGGGGTGTTACAATACGTCTCCCAAAATACATTTGAAAAGATGCCACGCGATTCAGCAGTATATGTAATCAATTATTGGTCCTTTATGAATCAAATATTTGATCACGCGGGGGAGGTGGAAACCTCAATATTGTTGGCCATAAAACCAGGTCTAGTAAGAATGGATAGGGCAAAGGCGAGCGACAAGACTCTCATGAAGTCAAGAGAAGCCTACAGGAGTATGACCCTTCGCCCAGGTTCTTTTCCTGAGATAACTGGAAACGGAGTGTGGGGAGATCCGAAATTTGCATCAGCTGAAAAGGGGAAGGAATTACTCAGTGAAATAAACGAGAATATTATCAGAACAATACTAGAGTTTGGCTAGTATTCCAGACAGATGATAGTGGTACCGTCCCCACTTCAGATAAAGCGAAGTCAATATTGATCTTAAAATTTACATGCAATTTCTAAGGCTCGAAAGCTCTATCAATTGCACAATCAGAATTTTAATATATACGTGAGTATTGGTTAATAGAGATATCAAGATTGTCGGTAGACATGGCCGTAAAGGTCCTAGACGAGAGCCTAGGGAAAGTTGTTCTTATAAAGCTAAAGGGTGGCAAAGTGATCAGAGGGAGTCTACACGGATTCGACCAACACATGAATCTGTTGCTGGAAGACTCTGTTGAATTGCTGGAAGAAAGTAAGTCGAATGATTTAGGGACAATTGTTGTGCGAGGGGACAATGTTGTCATAATATCCCCGCCTCCTCAGTAAGGACGATTATAAAATGACAAAAGGCACCACATCAATGGGTAATTTCACCCGAAAGAAGACTCATATCCGGTGTAGAAGATGCGGTCATAACTCCTTCCACAAGAGGGGAAAACAATGTGCGAAATGCGGATTCCCAGATCCACACTTTAGAAAATATAGCTGGATCAAACGCAGGGTCATTTAATTAATGAGCTAAAATTACTTATGGACTTGTTGCAAGTTCTATGATTTACAATAGTCTATATGGTAGTTCCATACATAGACTGACATCGATTGAATGAAGAGATCATATTTGTTGGGAGCGCTATAGCTGGCTCCCTCTTAACTATTACAATCGACAGGTTAGTTAGACCTGCCCTCTCAAAGACGAACAAGAATACTTTAACATCAAATGATTCTATAAGAACAGAGTTGAAATCTCTTGAATTTGAAAGGAATTTAGTGGCTGAATCGGCGATTAAAGTGGATGAAGCGTTCAATGAAAAGAGAATTGACATTTATGAGCGGGATAAGCTGCTTCAGCGATACACAGCACTGATAGAGCAATTCGATGAGAGAATAGACAAATTTCAGAATTTAATAGATTTTTCAGATCTCAGAAACCAACGAGATAGTCTTACTGAACTGATGAACAAGAGAATATCGTCGATTGACCAAAGATTAAGAGAAATTCACAATAGATTTGTAGTCACATATGGAAATAGCGAAGGTGATCGTATAGAACAGTTATTGGAAAATGCAGTCCAAGAAGCGGTGCGTGACAATCTGCATGATTCTAAACGCTCTGACGAATTAAGAATGCCCCCATCTTCCATCTCATCGCCACATGACTTATCTCGACCTCTTGTTGATGATTCACCTGAAGTTAAACGACTGGAAGAACTTCACCACCAAATGGTTATAGAGCTTGACAGACTTGAACACGATGAAAAAAAGGTTGATGAAACACATGCTGCAGAAAGCAAGGATGTTATCCAGGGTTCAACAGCTCTGAATCAAACTGAAAATGACCTTGAACTGATCCCCGGAAACAATAGAGAAACTACAAAAGAAAGGAAGCAAACGACTCCATCGTCCTTTGGGGAAGACAAAGCCGATGAAGGTTAATTTCGCTTTTTGGCTCCAGTCAAACTTTTGATTCATGATGTCAGCTTCACAAGCCAGGGGTAACCCAGATTGCACTTTGGCAATTAAACATGCAGTTAGAAACCATGTTAAGGATAATCAGACTATAGGTTTGGGAAGCGGAAGGGCCTTGGCAAGCCTTGTACGGGAATTGGGTCGAATGCCGGTTAAGAAAAAATTAAGATTTGTAGTTACCTCTTTGCAAATAGAGGCAGAAGCTGAAGACGCAGGATTACTCATTTTGAATGCGCCCCAAAATGAACAGGTTGATATAGTATTTGATGGCGCTGACCAAATCGATGCAAATCTTTTTATGATTAAAGGCGGAGGAGGTGCGTTACTACGCGAGAAAATACTTATGTATGCGGCAAAAAAAGTCATAATATTAGCTGATTCATCAAAATTCGTCGACCAATTCAAACGAAGTATACCAATCGAGGTTATTCCTTTTGCTAGATCAACAGTCCATCAAAACTTGACCAAAATTGGCGCCAAGGTCGAGCTACGACAATCTGCAAATGGTTATCCCTATTTTACGGATAACGGAAACATCATCTTTGATGCGTATTTTCCTTCAATCCAGAATCCTGAAGATTTGGAAAAGGAATTAACTTGCATACCAGGAATTGTTGAAGTTGGAATCTTCACTAGACGGGCTGATAGATATTACGAAGTATCTGTCGAAGGGTCTTTCAAGATAATCACGTTCCGTAAAGGCAGTAAACGTTTGGTATCTGCACAATCGATATGACCCTCAATGAATGGTAAACTCCATATTTGTATCAAGACGGTCTGACAGTACTAATTTTCACTTTAATCATTTTCGTTTTCATAATTCGATACGCCGGCCACATTCAGATTTACCTATTCCTCGGGATGGTAGTGATTTGTACTTTACCCTATGTTGCGGTTATGAAACTCTCAAAACTAATGATATCATTTGGAAACATACTAATATGAAACCGGATTAGTGCTAAAGAATGTGCGACGTATTATCGTTCTAAATTCTTCGCAGATTTTTACCCCTTGAAATTCTGCTTCATAACTATATTGCAGTTTGTAAGAAATGTTAAATATCAAGAATTCACTAACTGCCATAATTTGAATAGTATTTCGAGGCAAACCTTGCTGTATAAATTCGCCTATTTCATGTTTCCCCTCCCACCGAGAGGGGTCCTAGGAATTAACTTGCCGTGGCCTAAAGCATTTTCATCAACCAAACCATCATTCATAACAATCATGCCCCTTACTATTGTCGTTACAGGCCATCCGGTCAGTTTCCATCCGTCATATATGGTGTAGTCTGAACTTGACATCAATAGATCCGGGGTTACAGTTTTTTGCATATCAAGATCTATAATGGTAAGATCAGCATCTGAGCCATTGACAATGGTTCCTTTTGAAGGAAACATATCAAATATTTTGGCAGTACTATAGGAGGTTACCTCTACAAGTCTTTCAAGAGTTATTCTATCTTTATTCACACCCTCGCTCAATAACACTGGCAGCATAGATCCCATACCTGGAAATCCAGAAAGAGCAGTCCACAAGTCACCTTTTCCTTGTTTTAGCGAAAGCGTGTTTG
>JAATVP010000039.1 GCA_014523625.1 Nitrososphaerales archaeon TH5896 | reverse complement strand
ATAGATTCAATTGCACCAAAGAGAGAAGAGGTAACTGGTGAGGTGGAACGACGAGTTGTATCTCAATTACTTTCATTGATGGATGGTTTAGAAGCTAGAGGAAAAGTTATAGTCATTGCCGCAACCAATAGACCAAATGCCATAGATCCAGCATTACGCAGACCAGGTAGATTTGATAGAGAGATTGAGATCAAAGTTCCTGACAAACGGGGTAGACTGGAGATATTACAGATTCATGCCCATAATATGCCTCTGGATACTGATGTAGATCAAGACAAGATTGCTAGTGTAACTCATGGATTTGTAGGTGCAGATCTTGAGTATTTATGTAAAGAAGCAGCTATGAAGTGTTTGAGAAGGCTTCTACCTGAACTCAATTTGGAGGATGAAAAACTTGCTCCAGAGGTGCTGAATAAACTAGTAGTTACTATGGCTGATTTTGAAAACGCTGTAAAGGAAGTGATGCCATCTGCCATGAGGGAAGTATACCTAGAATCTCCAGATGTTCCATGGACTGCGATAGGGGGGTTAGACGACGTCAAGCGGGAATTACAAGAGGCTGTAGAGTGGCCACTTCGCTATCCTGACCTCTATACCAAGTTGGGCCACACCATGCCTAAAGGATTACTGATGTATGGACCTTCAGGCACAGGAAAAACACTATTGGCAAAAGCTGTAGCCACAGAATCGGAAGCCAATTTCATTAGCGTTCGAGGTCCAGAATTGCTTAGCAAATGGGTAGGAGAATCCGAAAGGGGTATACGTGAAATATTTAGAAGAGCTAGACAAGCATCTCCATGCGTGGTATTTTTTGATGAGATTGATTCAATTGTACCAACACGAGGGATGGGTGGAGACAGCATGGTCACTGAGAGAGTTGTATCTCAATTACTAACTGAGTTGGACGGTATACAAGCATTAACGGGAGTCGTAGTGTTGGCGGCAACCAATAGATCAGACATGATAGATCCGGCGCTATTGAGACCAGGACGATTTGATAAAATAGTATTCGTTCCCATGCCTGATAAACATGCTAGACAAAAGATACTTGAAATTCATGTGAAGGATAAACCAATAGGTCCAGATATAGATTTAAGCAAGATCTCTGATCTTACAGACGGCTTCAGCGGAGCGGATACGGGCTCGGTAGCAAACACTGCTGTTTCGCTAGTACTACATGAATACTTAGCTAGATACCCTACGCCTGAAGAAGCTGCTAAACACGTGGCAGAGGCTCATGTAATGATGCGTCACTTTGAAGAGGCAGTAAAGAAAATCAAAGCTCAACGTGAGGGAAAACCAGGAGAAAGAGTCACAGTTCCATACTATCGTTGAAATCGATACTCTCTATGGTAAGTATCTTAAAATCAACTTATTGAGTTACAGTTAGAGTTAACAGGTTATCAAGATATCGTTAATTTTCACCTATTTCACTATATTGAGAAGCGGTACCTTGAAAGTCTACATGGTAGTACAAGTTGTATAGATCTGTCATTTGATTTACTTGAAGTTGCACCAGCGGCAGTATCCTCTGTGCAACTTATCACAATCAATTGAAGTAAATGCGATCCAGTTATCTTGGTAATGCATTTTGCAAATAAGGTGGGGATGGTAATACTCCTATCTGTCGTAGACTGTATGGAGGCAATGTTTTTAAGTAATATGATTTACCGTTAACTAACAAAAAAGAATTGGTGGAAAATTCGCAACTTCAATTAACAAAAAAACTAAATCTAACAACACACCACATCAATCATTTTGCAGAACCCATTGAAATTGAGCAGCTTGCAGTACGTTATGGCACTCCACTGTACATTACCGATGAAAGTACACTGCATAAGAAGGTGCGTGATCTTCGTAACGCCTACTCTAAGTTCAATGGGCAGGTGAAGCTTGCATATTCTGTAAAAGCAAATTTCACTCCCGCTGTTTTACTCTCTTTCATAAGAGACGGAATCACTTTCGACATTACTTCGTTAGGAGAACTTCACTTCCTAAAAAGATGCAAGGCACCACCTGAAAATGTAATATATACTAGCGTTACGGAAGAATTTCAAGAATACTATGAAGTGTTGCAAACAGGGATAAAAAAGGTTGTAGTTAGCTCCTTTAGCGGTATGACTAATTTAGCCAAGGCAGCGCAAATGCTCTCTGTCAAACCTCTTACTATGGTCAGAGTTAATCCAGAGGTCGGTGTGAAAGCAGAGATACGTGCATCATATAGGAACGGGAAATTCGGCGTCCCCTTTAATGGCGGAACCATCGACAGTGCTACAAAAATGGTCAAGCATCTTATGGATAACGATTTGCTGCATTTTGAGGGATTTCATTTTCACCTCGGATCTCAAATCACAGATTTTTCTTGTTTTATTCACGCTATAGATAAGATGCACAATTTTATGACAAAAATGAAGAAAGAGTTTCCGAGATTTACCGTAAATACGTTAGACATAGGCGGAGGTACTCCAGTATATTATAACGAGTCCGTGCCAACTCCTTCGCAGATGGCAGACAGTTATGTTCCGAGGCTCAATAGGTTAATTGAATCACATGGACCATTTGATCTATTGATTGAAAGTGGGAGATATCTTGTTGCAGAATCATCCATCCTGATATCAAAGATAGTAAACACAAAAGAGTATAATGAACAAAAAGTAGTCATAGTTGATACAGGGTACCACCTTTTATTAGATGCTGCGCTTCTAAAACAAGAGTACCCACAAGAAACGGTATCCGCGCGCGGGTCTATCAATGAACAAAGCCGTAATACAAATGGCAAAAGCATTCACTTGGCAGGTCGACTGTGCGATACTTATGATGTATTCCCCCAATCAAAGGCGTCTGATCTTACTGGTGCAAAAATTGGTAGATATATTTCGTTTTACAACGTAGGCGCCTATTCTGTCGTCTTCAATATGCCTTTTCATTGCCAAACGAAACCTTCCATAGTCATGAAGACTAGTAACGGCGAATACAAGCTAGTTAGAAGAGGAACGTCATATGAACAATTGTTTATTGATGAGGGTGGAAGCTTAATCTAGTGTGGCGACATAACAACAGGGATAAAAGGTGTACTAGTGTACTTGTCAAGGATTATGCATCAGCCCCATGAACGACTTGACCCCGGACAAAAACAGCCAAATTAAGATCAGAGCACATATCATAGTTAGAGGTAAAGTACAAGGAGTTTATTTCAGGCAGAATGCTCAACGCATTTGCAATGAAAATGGAGTTACAGGTTGGGTACTCAACGCAAATGATGGTAGTGTTGAGGCGATACTCGAGGGCAGCAAGAATTCTGTTGAAGATGCAATTAGCTGGTTTAAAGTGGGACCTCCAAATGCGCACGTAGAAAAAATTGAACTGAGCTATGATAAATACTCAGGGGAATTTCAAGATTTCAAGATAAGTTATTAAGCATGCCTTTCATGATCTCTTATCTAAATATCCCCTTTCATATGAGGAGCAAGAAAGCAGATATTGATTAGAAATTTGAATTTCAAGTATCAAATCAATGTAGTTAAATAACCTCTACCCTCATTTACGATTTTGAAACTGATCACCCAACTTCAAAAAGCGATCCAAGAGGAGTTGAAGGCTGCTTTAGGAGAGGAGAAATCAGTAGCGATAGCCTTCTCTGGGGGACTTGATAGCTCGGTGCTTGCAAAGATGTGTAGTGATTTGAACAGGTCAGTGACTTTATTAACGGTGGGATTTGCGGGCTCACACGATATGAATTTTTCCAAGACTATTGCTTCCCAGTTACTCTTCCCTCATGAGACACATTATATTATACCGGACGAATTCTATGAAAGGCTCAATTGGGTAAAACGGACAATCAATTGTAGAATTGCATCGCATTTGGAAAACTGTATTGCCTATTTATTTATAGCTCGTTTGGCTAAAGAAAATGGTTTCAATATAGTACTGACTGCGAACGGAATAGACGAGCTTTTCTGCGGGTACAATCAGTATCGATTTGTGTATAAGTATGGTAAATCTGGCATTATGGAACTTATGCACGAAAAGGTTCTAAATGAATTGTTACTAATGGAAGAAATTGCAAAAGTAGCCTCTTACTACGGAGTAACCATCGAAAAACCATTTCTGTCAGAGAAGTTCATCGAATTTACCAACACTATTCCAATCGACGAGAAAATAAAGAGCGAAGACGATTTGATTAGGAAGCATATTATGCGTAGGCTTGCATTAGATATTGGTGTACCGCAGGATGCTGCCATGAAACCCAAAAAGGCATTGCAGTACGGTTCTTTGATTCACAAATTTTTTAGTAAGCAGAATCATCATCATAATCGATGAGAATGTCTTTAAGCTTTTGACCAACGGTTGCAAGGCTCTTATTTCAAAATGGCTCAGCATATTTGAGCTGCGCATCATGAACCATTTTTGCTATGTTTTGGATTATGGTTGTTGATGCCGAAAGATGTTTACTTGGCTCAAAAATGTCAGTTAATTCTTCTGACGTCAAACGTTTTCCCAATTCTGAATCATTTTGAATAGCATCGAAAAATGACTGCTTATTTTCGATTGCTGAAAAAGCAACTCTCTGGATGTCTCTGTAAGCGTCAAATCTAGGAATGCCTTTCTTTAAGAGTAGATCCAACACGAATTCGGCGTGGATTTGGCCATTTGTCATTTTCAAATTCGAAGCAATTTTTTCGTTGTGAATCTCCAAATTGGTGATGACATTTACCATCAAATTTAACATTTCATCTAAAAGAATAACTGTCATAGGAATGGTAAATCTTTCGTTGGCTGAGTTTGACAAATCACGTTCGTGCCAAAGAGATACGTTTTCCATTGCGACACTTACCAGCGCTCGCAATAGTCTAGATAGAGATGAAACCCTCTCGCTTTTTATGGGATTGCGTTTAACTGGAACGGCGCTACTTCCCATCTGACCTCTTTTGAAGTGTTCAGAAACTTCTCCAATTTCTGTTCTCTGCAAATTTCTGATTTCAACTGCCATCCTGTCCAAGGTTGCTCCTACTAGAGCGAGGAAAAACTGAGCTTCTGCATATCGTTCCCGAGGGACTACTTGGGTTGCAGAGTCGACCGGAAATAAACCCAATCTCTCAGCGACTATTCTCTGCACGTCTAACGCACGTTTGCCCATCACAGATCCTGTTCCAACTACTCCCAGCGTCTTGCAAACCAGAAAGCGCTTTTTTCCCTCGTCAATTCTTTCCAAGTGCCGGACAATTTCCGATGCCCAAACAGCGAACTTAAGACCGAAAGCAATTACGCTGGCGTGCTGCCCATGAGTCCTACCAACTGCTGGCAAATCTTTGAATTGCAAAGCACGCTCCGATAGGACTCTCGCTAATCTAAGTAACTTATTTTCAATAATGGTTAGCGAGTCCTTCAATTGCAAAGATGTACTGGTATCTACTATATCGCTACTCGTTAGGCCATAGTGCACCCATGGTTTAGCTGTATCTGGACATTCTTCCGCAATTGATTCCACGAATGCTGCAGTATCATGTTCGCTAATCAACTCCAACTCCTTTATCCTTTTCAAGGTTACTCTATTAGAATTCGCGACATCTGCAATTTCCTTGGAGGCGTTTTCTGGGATTACTCCTAATTCGCCTTGTGCCTTAGCGACTTCAGCTTCAAATTTCAACTGGTAATCTAGTTTACGATTGTCATCAAATATTTCTCTAATTTCTTTGCTTCCATAACGACCACTATCTAAGGGTAAGATAGGCATCAGTGATTGCAATTGATCTGAAAGAATAAAATTGTTATGAAGTATCTTTCAGATTGAAACAGTACCCTTTGCTTTTTGCGTTTTGAAAACACAGATGACTTAATACATCACACTTTTAATATATTTTTTTAATATATTTGTCATATACCTATGGAGCAGACTATGGTTTGAAAGCTTAATTATGGGACGTGTGTCCTATCATAGGATATTCCATTGCCTTATAAAGTTACTGACGGTAAAATAAAACCTTTGTCGTTTACTCCAAGCGAGGTAATGCGTAGATTAAGGGTTGATAAAATCAAATTCATTGATCTACAGTTTACTGGTTTGACAGGGCGTTTTCATCACACTACTGTAGCCGCCAATATGTTTCGTGCCGAAGACTTCGAAATTGGACTTCCGAAAGTTGATGGTTCATCAATACGTGGATTCACAGAAATACAGGAGTCTGACTTAATAATAATGCCTGACCCTTCTACCTATGCTACTATCCCGTGGCTTGAAAAAGATCAGACTGCCCGTTTGATTTGCGATGTCATTAAAGGAAATTCTAGAAGGGATACATTTGCCAGAGATCCCAGAGGAATAGCAGACAAAGCAGAAAAATATGTTCGCAAGCAAGGTTATGAATATTCATACTGGGGGCCCGAAGTTGAGTTCTTTGTGTTCGACAGACTTGAGGTAAATACCATGACTCCATATCATGGACAGAGCTATAAAATTACGTCTAGGGAATCACCATGGTCAGCTGAAGGTGCTGGCTACGCCCTTCGTTTGAAAGAAGGCTACCTTCCCAGCGCCCCAGGAGATAGTCTCATGGAGTATCGAAATGAATGTGTAGATGTTCTAAGCAATAACTTTGGTATCATTTGCGATGCTCACCACCACGAGGTAGCAACGGCTGGCCAAAATGCGCGAAATCGATATTCGGTACGATACTCTGGTTAATTCCGCAGATTCGGTACAAAGTTATAAGTATATTGTGAAAAATGTAGCCAAAAAACATGGAATGATAGCTACAATGATGCCAAAGCCTATCGCATTGGATAACGGTTCGGGGATGCATGTTAATGTTAGCCTTTGGAAAGAAAACAAGAATCTCTTCTTTGATGCAAATGATAAATATGCCGAAGTATCCGATCTTGCTAGATATTTTGGGGGTGGAGTGTTAGACCACGCTCCTGCGCTTGCTGCTATAGTTGCTCCAACTACAAATTCATACCGTCGTTTGGTTCCAGGATATGAAGCTCCCGTTTACATCTCATGGAGTACTGGAAACAGATCGGCCATTATTAGGATCCCTGCTCACTACAGAGGTGAAAGGTTCTCGGCCCAGAAGCGACTTGAATTTAGAGCACCAGATCCTTCTTGTAATCCATACCTGGCTTTTTCAGCAATAATGGCCGCTGGATTAGATGGTGTCAATAAGCGTAGCTCAATAGGAGACCCAACAAATGAGGATATTTTTAAGATGACCCCTAGAAGAAGAACTGAACTTGGCATTAGACAATTGCCAACAAGTTTGCGCGATGCTTGCGAGGAATTACGGAGTGACAGAGAATTCCTGAAGCCAATATTTACCGATGATACAATTGATACGATCTTAGAACAAGAAATTAATGACTACAATGAGGTCGCTGCGAGACCCCATCCACACGAATTTTCTATGTATGCCGATGTATGATAATGATGGAAAAAATACTCTTGATAGAGAGTATGGAAAATATGGATTCTTGATCTAACATATTGTAATGAATTAGATTATTTTTGATTGTGCACGGTGTAGATTTTTGCAAAAGTTTCTATTGATGCCCATCCCGATCCTAAGAATGAGAACATGATCTTGAGTACGACACCTTATAGACATACAAGTCTAACAAAGGGCTGGAAAACGATTATACGATATGTAAGCAAGTGACCTCAATTGGGAGCTACGCAACATAGTTGGGATAGAGCTGAATTGAAGACATCGAGAATAAGTCGAATAATACATTCTCGCCAAATTTTGAAGAGGCAAATGAATAGTTAAAGGACCTCAAGCAAATTTCATAAAAACAGTCTTCTGCCATTATCTAAGTACTTTGAACTTTATCCGTTGGTTCTTAAGCAAGTCTATGAGACGTCCCTCATGAGAGATATCTTCAACCTCTAGACTTAAATAGACACCTGCTGTTCCTGCTGAAATGTTAGAGCTAAGTCGATCATGTTCAACTTCGACAATATTCACACTCAAGTCCGCAATGCAGTCAACCACATTTTTCAATGCGCCTGGTTTGTCGGGCAATTGAATAAATATTTTGAGCATTCTGCCCATGTACATTAGACCCTTCGCTACTACCTGTCCCAGTAGGTACATGTCAACATTTCCACCAGATAAAAGGGCAATTACCCGTTCATTCCTTTTAGTGTAACCGTTGGATACGAGGTACGCTAAGCTAGCTGCTCCAGCAGGTTCAACTACTAGCTTCGCCCGTTCCATTAGCAGAAACATAGTCTTGACAATAGAGATGTCATCCACTAGCACTATATCATCAATTAGTTCACTAATTATTTCGTATGTCAACTCCCCCGGTGATTTCACTGAGATGCCATCTGCTATAGTATAGCCTGAGTTGATGGTCTGCAATTTTCCTTTGGCAATAGATTCTTTCATTGAAGGAAATGCTTCCGATTCAACTCCAATGATCTTAACATTGGGCCTCTTTGCCTTTACTGCGATAGCTACTCCGGCTGCCAATCCACCACCTCCAATGGGCAAATAGACCTTGTCAAAATCATTCAAATCCTCAAGGAGCTCCAAACCGATTGTTCCTTGTCCGCATACTACTTGGCTATCATTAAATGCGTGAACGATTGCAAGCTTTTCCTCCTTCGCGATACGAACCGTTTCATCCCACGATGCATCATAATTATCACCAGAGAGGATCACCCTAGCTCCATAAGACCTAGTTGCGGAGACTTTTGCAGGAGAGGCATTCCTCGGCATTACTATAGTACAATGAATATTTTCTTTAGAGGCAGCGTAGGCAAGGCCTTGGGCATGATTTCCTGCTGATGCTGCAATTACTCCATTAGATCGCTCCTTGTCAGATAGAGAATTCAACTTTGTAAAAGCACCTCTAACCTTAAACGATCCTGTCCTTTGTAAACACTCCAGCTTGAGGAATATGTCCGTGCCTACCATCCTCGAAAATGTTTCAGATTTGTGTAGTGGAGTTTTTCTTATACTTGTGTCGAGCGAACTTCTAGCTGCAGATATATTCTCTATTGTTGGATGCTTACTGGCAGGGATATTTATGCCGTTCATTCAGAATATGTTTATTGTTGCCCTCTCCCCCTTACTTATAATTTTGTGTTTGCAAGATTACGTGATGTCAATAAATACTCAATGTTACTAATTTTCAGAAAGGCTGAAATCCCATTTTGAGTTTAGCCTACTCAGCTACAAAAATAGTTACTGAGCATCATATTGATCCTTTTCATAATTGCAAAAAAAAATATATCAATCTGGCCAGTAGCAACTCTAAGGGCATGGGCAAGGGAATATTGACTGTTCTAATTATGAGGTGCGGTATCTGGCGACGTCTGGGAGATCTTTAGTTGTGAAGCATCACAAACAGTTCTCAAGGGACCAGTATTTTCGATAATTTCACCAATCACATTCATAATCAGTACCAAACTGACGTGGACGCGCGATAGCGATGACCTGATTTTCCTCCACCGAACACACGTTTAGTGCATATAGAATGCTAAGTAATTAGGACAAAGGAACGTTTAATAGACCTCCAGCAAAATTTTCTGACTGAATAGATGCCTAAATTCAAATCAACTCAGGATATCCTTAGAATTATTGGAAATAAAGAGCAGATTCGCAATTTCGGGGTTATTGCTCATGTTGATCATGGTAAAACTACCATGAGTGATAGCCTTTTAGCGGCATCGGGAATTATTTCCCCGTCGATTGCTGGACAGGCCCTTGCTCTAGATTCTATGAAGCTTGAGCAGAATAGGCAGATGACAATTAGAGGAGCTAATGTTACCCTGTACTACGAGAAAGAAGGAAAGGAGTACGTGATTAACATGATTGATACGCCCGGCCACATAGATTTTACTGGAAGGGTAACTCGTGCACTACGGGCAATTGACGGGGCGGTTGTGGTTTCAGACTCAGTCGAAGGGATAATGACACAGACGGAGACAGTGACGAGGCAGGCTTTGGAAGAGAGAGTAAGGCCTGTTCTCTACATAAACAAGATTGACAGATTGGTAAAGGAATTGAGATTGGATGCCGCAGCTATGCAAAAATGGTTGTCCAATATCATCGCCGACTTTAACCATTTAATAGATATTTACGCAGAACCAGAACTTAAGGAAAAATGGAAGGTCAGTATCCAAGGAAACAGCGTTGCTTTTGGGTCAGCTAAAGATAGATGGGGATTTAATTTCAAAGTTGCACAAAAAAAAGGAGTCAGTTTTAAGGATGTTTATGACGCATATACATCTGCTGATCCGGCAGCAATCAAGAACCTAGCAGAGAGAGCCCCACTGCATGAAGCCGTTCTCGGAATGGTAGTTGAGCACCATCCGCCTCCTCACGTCGCTCAACGGTATCGAATTCCCAAAATTTGGCCTGGCGATTTGAATTCCGAAATTGGTAAATCACTCACTTCCTGCGATGACAAAGGTCCGGTAGTAATGATGGTGACAACGATAAATGTTGATCCGCAAGCAGGTAGAATAGCAACAGGACGACTTTTCTCAGGTACGGTGAAAGATGGAGATGAAGCATATCTGATCGATGCAAAGCGGCCCGGAAAAGTTCAATCCGTGAATATCTATATGGGAAATACCCGCGAACTTGTAAACATGTTGCCGGCAGGAAACATTCCAGCACTACTTGGACTGGATTATGCTGTCGCAGGTGAAACAATTTCTTCAGTGAAGGCGATTCCGGCGTTTGAATCAATTAAATATGTTTCAGAGCCAGTTGTAACGATAGCAGTCGAACCAAAACATCCAAGAGATTTGCCAAAATTAGTTGAAGCGCTAAGGAAAATCACAGTGGAAGATCCTAATCTAATTGTAAAGATCAATGAGGAGTCAGGTGAAACGCTTATGGCAGGTATGGGGGTTCTTCATCTTGAAATTGCTACGTCTCTTTTACAAGAAGCAGGTTTGGAGATAACTACTACTCAGCCATTAATCAACTATCGCGAAACGAGCAGAATTAAGACAAGCCCCATCATGAGTAAGTCTCCTAATAAGCATAACAAGATCTTCATGCGAGTGGAACCACTAAACGAGAATATTATCGATATGATAAGGACTGGGCAAATTAGGGAAGATATGGACAAGAAGGAAATGGCTCGTCTCCTTCGTGAAAAAGGATGGAGTGCAGATGAGGCACGTAGCGTCGCTGCTCTAGACGTAACTGGGAATATGCTTATTGATGAGACAAAAGGTGTTCAATTTATTCAAGAATCCATGGATTCCATTAAGTCAGGATTTGACGATGTAACACATTCTGGACCAATAGCGCATGAGACTGTAAGAGGAGTCAAATTTGTGTTGCATCACTTTGTTCCTCACGAGGACCCTGCACATAGAGGGTTAGCTCAATTAATGCCTGCGACACGTAGGTCCATGCTTGGTTCGATGCTGATAGCAGATCCTACATTGCTCGAACCGATTCTTGGCATTGAGATAAAATGTCCTCAGGAACAGATTGGTACCGTAGCAGGAATACTCTCAAGTAAGAGAGGCAAATTAATTAACGTGGATCAGAAAGGACTTATCACAATTATTCAAGGCGAAGTTCCTGCATCTGAAACATTTGATCTCTCTGAGGTTATGCGGGGTGGTACCGCGGGGAAAGCTTTGTGGAGCACCTATTTTAAATCCTGGCTGCCAGTGCCCCAATCTATCTTAAAGAGTCTAGTTGCAGACATACGAAAGAGAAAGGGTCTAAATCCGGAGCCACCAAATCCAGATGAATTCATAGATAAAGAATAACAAGTCTTATATTTTTGGAATAAAGTATATTTTTTTGAAGGCATTGATTTCTGTGATTTTGTCTAAAGGTCTTGTTCAAGAAAACAAATGACCCGAACAATACGAAAAGTAACTTTCAAGTTGCGGCTAATACATAAGGAAATTTATTACCTAAGAATATGATAATTGGCCCATTCCTATACGTCTGCTATACATTTTGAACGTTTGCGTGGCTCCCAATAGTTATAAGCGATAAAATCAATTCCTTTCTCAAAATGAAACTTGATCATCCCAGGTATACAGAGAGATTTGGGGCAATTAGCTTACACGGTGTACAGCGTGTATACGAGTTAGATTCTGGCTTTAGCAACGGGAGGCCCACTTCAGAGACGATTCGAAGTATTGGAAATGAAGAAATCTCTGAAATAGAGAAAAAAATGGCAATTGTAATCCCGATTAAAGGCGAACGTCTAAAACTTCTTGAGGGTGTGTTAAGTGGCATTCCGCACGATTGCCTTACGATCATTGTTTCAAACAGTCCCAGACAACCAGTTGATAGGTACAAATTGGAAAAAGAGGCGTTGGAGCAGTTTAACCGCTTCGTCGGTAAGAACGCCTTAATTTTGCATCAGAAAGATCCTGGACTTTCAGATGCGCTAAAAGAAGTGGGGTATAACAGCATTTTTGGACCAGATGACATTGTTAGAAACGGCAAAGCTGAAGGTATGATTACCGGGATGCTCCTTGCTAAGATGGCCGGAAAGGATTACGTTGGTTTTATTGATGCAGATAATTATGTTCCTGGAGCGGTTAATGAATATGTTAAGATCTTTGCATCAGGGCTAGCCATGTCTAATAGCCCGTATACAATGGTTAGGATTTCATGGATCTATAAACCAAAAGTTTCGGAGAGTGGTCTGTACTTTTCCAAGTGGGGGAGAGTCTCTGAAATAACTAATCAATATCTTAACTCTCTGGTTTCATATTATACAGGATTCGAGACCGAAGTTATGCGTACCGGGAATTCAGGTGAACACTGTATGTCAATGAAGCTTGCCGAATTGCTTACTTATTCATCTGGCTTTTCAGTAGAACCTTATGAAATAGTTAATGTCCTAGAAGAATTTGGCGGAATTTTACCAACAGAAAATCAAGAGGCAATGGATAAAGGAATTGAAATTAGTCAGGTAGAAACACGCAATCCTCATTTTCATGAAGAGAAAGGAGATGACCACATTAAAGAAATGTTCTTCGGATCACTTGGCTGCATCTATCATAGCAAGATCTGTCCTCCGAGGTTAAGGGAAAAAATCGTAGAAGAATTACGCAATCGAACTATGTTGGAAGAAGGACAAGAAATAGACACTCTAAAAAAGATCAGTCCATTTAACAAGATTGATATGCGACAATTTGCAAATATACTGCATGAAAGGGCTTCGAGCCTGATTCACTTCGTATAAGCAATTAGTGTGGCTGATCACAATAGATTGAAACTCTCTTGTTGACATTGACCTGCTTACCCCATAATTAGAAATTAGTTTTCTGGTTCTGCTCATCACGATAATGTGCGGCTCTCAAGCTTAGGTTGGTGTGAACTTTATGCTCCTTGCTCACAGTAACAGTAACAATTAGAACAGACATGATTAATAGATAAGAGATATTTTTCAAATACCGTTGATAGAGTAGCTCAGAATCATGACTCCAAATATTTTGTATTGATTGAAGTTTTGTTACATAGTTATGCAGCCAATAGTTGCAATTGGCTTTAATAACGGCTACGGTAATTGTTCAGATATGCGTTATCATGATCTTTCAGAAATGAATTTCAATATTTCTAGGAGACAGAAAAATTTCTTATTAAAAGTCGATAACGCATCCAAATTATTGCGGGAATATGAAGAAGAGTGTTACCTTAAAGGAAGAATTAACGATAGAGTTGTACCAGTTTTCAAAAATATTGGAATGCTAGGCTGTCCAGTTTCCACAATATATGGGGGTCTAGGCTACGACTTTCTCACCTACTGTCTTGCGTTGGAAAGGATTGGAGAGGAGGGAAGTTCTGTTAGAACATTTCTATCCGCTCACATTTCAATTGGTCAGCTGATACTCCAGGGGTGGGCTAACGAGGCACAGAAAAAAGAATACCTTCCCCATACCACAAGAGGGGAAAGCATAATGGCATTTGCCCTTACAGAACCTAATGCTGGCAGCGATCCATCTTCCATGGAAATGGTATTTGAAGAGAAAAGCGATCACTATGTCCTTAATGGAAGGAAACATTGGGTTGGTAATGGAACGATTGCCGACCTGTTGACTACATATGCTAAGGAACGGAACAGTAAAAATGGACGCGGAAACGGAAGAATTTCCTCTTTTATAGTAGATAAGGATTGTCAGGGTATAAGGCGAAAAGAGATCAAGAATAAAATGGGTCTTCTCACAGTAAAAAATGCTGAACTTCTTTTTAGAAATTGCATTATTCCTAAGAAAAACCTCTTAGGGCTTAAAGGACAGGGTCTAAGCATAGCTTACAGCGCACTGATCGATGGTCGTCTGAGTGTCGCAGCGGGAGCTATAGGCGTCATTAAAGATTGTTTGGCAGAATCGATCCGTTATTCCAAACTCAGAACTCAACACGGAGGCCTTCTAGGTAAAAAGCAACTTATTCAAGACCATCTTGCAAAGATGGTAGTGAGTCTAGAGAGCTCCAAATGGTTAGTTTATCGTGCAGCTATCACTCGACAGCATTTGCATGATTATGTCGAGAATTTTAAGAAGGACAATATGGACTGGCAACTAAAGTTGAATAAATCCGACAAGAAGTACATCCGATTAAGAAACCAGGCAGATAGAATTTCTACTATATCTAAGTTCTATGTTAGCAATTGCGCGTTAGATGCCGCTAATCGCTCAGTTCAAATATTCGGTTCAGCAGGATATACCAAAAAATCTAGGGTTGCAAGACACTTTTTGGATTCCCGTGCAATTACAATCTATGAAGGCGCAAATGAGGTGCTGGCACTCAAGATTGGCTCACAAAGCTTGGGCAATGATTTTAAAGCATATTAGCAGTCGTTGATTTCCGAAGGTATAAGCATGGATTTTCTAAAGGCGTT
>JAATVP010000038.1 GCA_014523625.1 Nitrososphaerales archaeon TH5896 | reverse complement strand
TGGAAAAGAGCGAGAGTACCTCTCATGGTTCTACAGATATGCGTATAACCCAGCGGCAATCACTCCAGCTGATATAGACGAGTTTGTTAGTAAATATTCTGCACCAGGAGGAATGCGTGCAGGCTTTGAATACTATAGAGCATTCCCAACAACTCTAGAACAGAATAATGATCATGCTAATGTTAAGCTTCAAATGCCTGTTCTAGCTCTAGGTGGAGAATATAGTTTTGGCACAGCAGCATTGGAATCAATGAAGTCTCTCGCTACAGACGTGCGTGGTGGGATAGTACCTTTCTCTGGACATTGGATAGCAGAGGAGAGACCAGATTTTCTTATTAACGAGCTAGAGAGATTCTTTAGTGAATAACCCTCACATGCTCCTGATGCAGGTCGCAAGACCTATGAAAAAAATATGTGATGAAATGTGACTTTTAAAGGAGAAATAAAGATAAATACAAAGTAGTAAATTCTGACTCGAAAAAAATAAGATGATATGAAAACCTCAACTCTAGTAATTATTGCAATCGTAATATCGATTACTTTGTTGACATGGCTAGTGTCGATATGGCAATATGACGCAATGATGTTTTCTATGATGACATTTTACCACAATCCAGCGGCACTATCTTTGTTTGTGATATTATGGACAGCGGGAATGACTGCTATGATGTTCCCTGCGATAGTACCAATGATCCTTGTCTTTAATCGGCTGGTTAACATGAATAATGCTACCAGCAATAATCCAGATAATAGCAATTCTAACGGTCAAATGGCATATCACAGTAGCAGCAATGATGGTATGGAATATTCCGCAGCGGAAGGTGGAGACAAAAGTAATACTTTTCATAGATTGAGGAACATATTGCAATCGAAATCACCTAACATCATTCTCTTCGTATCGGCATATCTTGCTATCTGGGCTCTGACTGGGGTGATTCTATTGGTTGGCTGGTCGTTTTTCTTTGATACCCTGCTCCCACAGTTAGGACAAAATGATAGCCTGCAACAGCCTGTACCTGCTAATATTATTTATGGAATTGTATTGATTGTAGCCGGCACATATCAATTTAGCCTATTAAAAACTAAGTACCTTGGGTACTGCGAATCTCCTCTTACATTCCTTATGAGACGATGGCAAAAGGGCAGAGTGGGAGCATTGAAGTTGGGAATGTATCACGGCCTTTATTGTCTTGGTTGTTGTTGGCCATATTTTCTACTTATGGTAGCACTAGGGTGGATGAATATTTACTGGATGGGATTATTTGCCGCTATTATTTTCGCTGAAAAGTTTTGGATCAGAGGCGGTCTTTGGATTGGTAGAATCACAGGTATAGGTTTCATAACATTAGGGATACTTTCTTCGACCGGGGCTATATCTCTGCCATCCGGTTCGATGAGTGGCAGCAGCAGCAGCAGCAGCGGAGACATTGACATGACGATGATGATGTCAATGGATATGCCTTCGTCATCATAACCACATATGACTAATGAGGTGCATTTGAGCCTGCTGCAATACGAAAGTTACGGAGCATAGTTATTTTATATCTTTTAAATAAACCTCCCCTTGGGGAGGAACGCTTTTTATTATTTCTTGGATACAACTGTTATGAATAAGATTGTTTCCGAAGAAGAATGGGTCAGGGATCGCAAAGTACTTCTCAAGAAGGAAAAGGAGTTCACTGCTCTGCGAGATCAGCTTAGCCAGCAACGGCGTGATCTTCCATGGGTAGCAGTTAATAAGGAGTATGTCTTTGAAGGACGGAATGGGAAACAAACCCTGTCAGAACTTTTTGATGGAAGAAGCCAACTAATCGTTTATCATTTTATGTTTGATCCAAGCTGGGATGAAGGATGTTTACATTGTTCCTTTTGGGCGGACAATTTCAATGGAATTATTGTGCACTTGAACCAAAGAGATGTAACCATGATTGCTATTTCTCGGGCTCCATACTATAAGCTGGCGGCGTACCAAAAACGGATGGGCTGGGATTTCAACTGGCTTTCTTCTTACGACACAGATTTCAATTTTGACCACCACGTTTCTTTCACGCAGGAAGAGTTAGCCAAGAATGAAGTATACTACAACTATGTTGCTCAAGCCTCACCTAGTCCGGAGCTACAAGGAGTCAGTGTATTTTTCAAGGATTCAAGTGGTCGCGTGTTTCACACCTATTCGACTTATTCGCGTGGCATAGATATGTTAAATGTGGCATATCATTATCTTGACCTAGTTCCCAAGGGACGGGATGAGGCCGGTCACGACTTTTCTCAATTCTGGGTCCGCCGTCATGATGAATATGGCAGGACATTTCATAGCTGGCTCGATCCAAGGGCCTATGAAGTACCGGTACCGTAATGAAATTGAGATAGAGATACCTTGAAAATTGGCATTGTCTCACCGCAATTAGGCCGGCAAGCCACAAGAGAAAATGTACTCCAGACTGCGAAGATTGCAGAGGATGAAGGCATTGATTCCCTATGGGTTGGTGAAAGGCTTCTTTGGCCATTGAATCCACAAACTCCATCCCCTGGAAATGCTGATGGTAGTCTTTCTGTTGAGCTCCAGGTTGTATTAGATCCATTAGAAACACTGACCTATATTGCTGCAAATACCAATAAGATCGTACTCGGAACTTCTGTAATTGATATCTTATTTCACAATCCCGTAATACTTGCAAAAAGATTTGCTACTCTTGATGTTCTATCAGAAGGGAGAAGTGTAGCTGGGTTAGGTATAGGATGGTCCAGGGATGAATATCAGGTTTCTAATGTGCCGTTTAATAATAGGGGTAAGAGAGCGGATGAATTCATTCAAGTATTGAAAAAGATATGGGGAGATGATATTGTTGAATTTAAAGGAGAATATTATAATATTCCAGCCTCAATAATTGAACCAAAGCCTATTCAAAAACCGCATATTCCAATTTATCTTGGTGGATTTAGTCCACAAATATTTACAAGAATTGTAAAATATAATACTAATGGCTGGTTAGGTGGAATCGGCGAATCTTTAGAACACCTAGGAAACCCAATGAAAATAATGAGGGAGAACGCCAACAGAGCAAACAAGGATCCAAAAAACTTTCAGGTTATTCTTTTAACGTTTCCTAACATAGTTGATTCAAATAGTCGGACAATACATGAAGAAGGCCAAAGATCTCCATTAACAGGAACGATTGATGAGATTGGGCATGACGTAAAAAGAATTAAGGAAATTGGAATTAGTCATATAATATTTGGATTTAACTTTTCGTCCATCGGTGCAAATATTGATAACATGATTGAGATAACAAAACAGCTGGCAAAGTTTGCTAGATAAGAACAATACTATCTACCCAATCGTGAAGTCACATTGGGATTATTATAACCTACATTTGTGCTTGCCTCTCCGCCGTATGAATTTCCTATAAGTATAGTTAATCTATCAAGTTGCTCTATTGCGCGCCTTACTGTCGCTACCTCACCTCTGCGAGAGTATGAAGATGTAGTCGTGTAACCATAATTTTATGGCCTGTATCATTTAGAAAGGAGGTTCAAGTGTGACAAACTTACGCGAATATATGGAAGCTGCTGGCAATGTATGGATAGTTTAATAGAAAAAAGTTTCCAAACTGAGACTACTGCAGTAGTTATGTGACAAGATATCTTATTATTGTCCATTATTTATTGTACTACTTCCGCCAATAATATATAATATAATACTCATATTACTGTGAGTATGGTTGGAACAATTCTAGTAACAGGTGCTACGGGTACTGTGGGAAGTGAAGTTGTAAGGCAACTTTCCAGAGATGCCTCAAGTTACAATATCAAGGCAGGTGTTCATTCAGTTGAAAATGCAAATAAGGTTCAGCAATATGACAGAGTTAAAGGATTACAAATTGATTATGATAAAATAGAAGGACTTGAATCTGCCTTCAAAGACGTGGATAAGCTCTTCTTGCTTACGCATCCCTCCCCCAAAACTGTAGAACATGAATCAAATTTGGTTACTGAAGCAAAGAAATCTGGGATTAAGCATATTGTTAAGCAATCTATAAGGGGTGCCGATTTGGATGCTGATGTGGAGGCTATGCGATTGCATCGGCAAACAGAAAAATTGATAGAAGAATCTGGAATTCCTTACACATTTCTGCGTCCAAATGAATTCATGCAGGGGTTTATTAATTTCCAAGGTACTACCATTAAGAGTAATAATGCCTTTTACATACCAGCAGAAGATGCAAAAGTTAGTTTTGTAGATGCTCGTGATATCGCAGCTGTAGCCGTAAAAGCTCTGTTGGAGGGAGATAAACATTACAATAAAACATACATGATTACAGGACCTGAGGCTCTGTCCTATCACCAAGCCGCAGATATACTTTCTAAAGCGACTGGTAAGAAAATAGATTACGTGAACATTTCAGATGAGGAGGCTAGAGGAGGTATGAAAGAGGCCGGACTGGATGATTGGCTTATCAACACAATTTCAGATCTATACACGGTATACAGAAAGGGATATGCTTCATCGGTGTCATCTGCAGTTGAAGAAGTAACTGGAAGAAAAGCAACAGCCTTTGTTGAGTTTGCTAAAGATTACGCAGATGCTTTTATATGACAACTGCTAGGTGAGAAATATGATAAACTTAGTAGATGGAATACCAGAAAAGCTAGTTGAAATGGATGAACGAGTAATGTTTGTTCGACAGATGGGTGAGGATGATACTGGTCCAGTAATACTGATCAATAAATTTAATGTAGATCCGGATGAGGTTGATGAGTTCTTCCAAATGCTTAGCGGCATTTGCCGCCACTGGTATAGTACTAAAGCGGCAACCTGGATTCATATCTGCGCAGCTACATCGCGGGATTGCAGGTAGTAGCGTTTTCCTCAACTATGAAGTTTGGGAATCTGCCAAACTTTTTATGCAAGCTGTTACCGGCTCTGAATTCCGATCTAGCATAGTTGGTCTGCCTCCTAGTACAGTAATGTCTCCGCATCTCTTCAAAAAAGTTGCAGTACCAGGTGTATGTGTGGACTGACTTGTAGAAGCGTAATTAATTCTATAATACCTAAGAATTTTATCATTGCATATCGCTATTAGAATATCTCATTCATATGTTTAGAATCAAAATTTAGATTGTATCAACATGGAACAAATCCTATATTTTAATAATGTTACCTGATCAAATTAACACTTTTGTAAATTGAAACTTAGACCAAGGCGTTTGATTCCCGCAGGTAAAGTGGCTCATTACTCATATTAGAAATGCGTTTGATTTGAGGCTTAAGTATTTTTGTTCATAGACGTTAAGGGCATGAAACTAGACCCAGATGAGGAATTGCTAATTGAAAATTAATTTTTGCACTTCTGTTCCAATCTTTACAATGTACTAGAGATGTTATTTCTTAATGGCTATCTGCTGGCTGGCTAGGCTTTTTAGTTTTTCCCCAATTCAATATCTCTTATCAGTTTATCATTTCTATCAATCACTTCACGAACGGTTTTGCTTAATGCTTCTTTACACTCTAATGCTCTTAGATAGAGCGATTTATTCTCGATTGGCTTCTTTTTTCTATCCATTTGAGTTAATTTTTCTAGCATACCAACTAACCCACCAATACTACAAGAATTCCAGTATTTCTTCCAATCACTGTCTGAGGCATTTAGACTGGGAATATCCTCCCTTCCACGTGATTCAAATGTCATATCTTATTACTATCACTTATAGAAACAACAATGTATTTTGAGGTTGCCCTTTCTCTCCCAGCTTTGGAACGCTTATAAATAAAATATTGAATAGAAAGGATCATGATCGATGATAAAAAAAGGGAAGAGGAATTAAACCAATCTTTAGGATGTATTTCGGAACGTCATTCAGAATG
>JAATVP010000275.1 GCA_014523625.1 Nitrososphaerales archaeon TH5896 | reverse complement strand
TGCAACAGTACTCTGTGGGTAAGCTGACATTCTGTCTTGTGGGTCCATGACTTTCATCACGGCCTCCTTGAAATGCGCGGCAGATTCCCAAACCGCATAATTAACGAACGTGCCACTTCCACCGATACCCTTGTGTAGTTGTGTTGAGATGAATCCTGGCTGCTCCTTAAACTTCTTTGCCTCTGTCGCCCATCCCTTTAGAAACTGATCAAACTCCTCAGGGACAACACTGAACTTGTTTATTAACATGACCGGACCATTATCATCAACATTTTCTTCCATTTGAGCAAAAATTGAGACTCGATCGTCCATTTCAACCAGCTTAGCCATTAAAATTAATAGTCGGTACAGTATATTTCAAGGTTTCAGATACCCCAGCGTTAGAACTGCAGATAACCAAAATCACCGATATCAGTGCTTATTTAGGGTTCTCACTCAAGATTAGGTAAGGGAGAAGAGGAAATAAACACAAGATCTGGTGACGATGCACCTAAGCTAAAAATAGATAATCTTGTACCACTTTCCCAACGCGTTAACATGCAGGCCATATTCAGAGTTACGATCCGCATGATCACTATCAGTAGTAACGTGGGTAAATCTTTCCACATATTAACTGGTTTCCCAATACTCGTACTAGCAATTAATGTTTCGAATTCGGATGATGATTCTCGTATGAAGAATGGTGGGCACCTGCTATATCTGCAATTATGTTATGGCTGGGATGAGTTTGCATCTGACCGTCCAGAAATGAAGAAGCGTCTTAAAGATTCCCCAGAGATAAATCTATTGACATAGACAGACATTTCCACAATAGTTATCATGCTTCCAATATTTTAGCAATAGGATATCTTCTACTTGTCAGAAAACGAGAAATCAACTCAGCAATTAACTCACCTTCTTCTTCCAGTGCGAAATGACCAGTATCCAACAAGTGGATTTCAACGTTCTTTAGATCACGTTGGTACGGAATTGCACCTTCCTTAAGAAATATGTAATCATTCTTGCCCCAAACCACGAGCGTTGGTGGTTGATACATTCTAAAGTACTCTTGCCACTGGGAGTATAATGGAAGGTTGGATCTGTAGTCATAGAATAGTTGAAGTTGAATCTCTTTGTTGCCTGGACGTTCTATGAGTGACTGATCAAGAACCCAATTGTCAGGACTTATTGCATTTTCGCTTCTCACCCCATGTGTGTATTGCCATTTAGTTGCTTCTATAGTCAAAAATTTCATAAGGGCATCTTTGTTCCTTTCATTTGGCTCGGCCCAATAGGCTTTAAGAGGCTCCCAGAATTCCCCTAATCCTTCGTCATAGGCATTGCCGTTCTGTACTATCAGGGCTTCTATCTTTTCAGGATTTTTTACTGCAAGGCGGTATCCTATTGGTGCACCATAGTCCATAACATACATGCTAAATTTTTCCAGACCCATCTGTGCAATGAATTTGTTTACGATCTCAGCCAAATGGTCAAATGTATACTGAAACTCTTCTGCGGAAGGCATGGAGCTATAGCCAAACCCTGGATAATCGGGTGCGATCAGATGGAATTTGTCTGCTAAGGCAGGAATAAGGTTCCGGAACATGTGTGACGATGTTGGGAATCCATGTAATAATAGGATCGTCGGTGCATTCTCTTTATTCCCAGCCTCGCGATAGAATATTTTCTGCCCATCAATGCTGATGGTTTGATTTATGGGTTTCACCATGGTTAAGATATCTAGATATCTGATATTTATTTCTATCGATTCTAGATATCTAGATATCTTTAATAAGTGTAAAAGAGAAAGGTTGATATGGTAAAGGACTTGTTTGTTCGAGGTTTCGATGAAAAACTTCATGCGAAGGCAGCCCAAATTGCCACAAGTGATCGTGTTACTCTCGCTTCAATTGTAACGGATGCTATTGACAAGTGGGTTAAAAATTACGAAAAAAATAAACACAGGCACAACTTGATCTTGTATTCTGATCAGATATCATTAAAGAAATTACTGGAAGAAATCGACAAGCTGGCCTCAGACAATTGGCTCAAATCATATTGTGGTCCGGCGAAACATCCTGGCATACAAATTTTGAATAAGAAAATGTGGGTTGATGCAGCACATGATAGGTATGAAGAGTTAATAGAGAAACCACAAGAAACGGCGATTAAAGTTTTCGATACTATCAATAGCAAAATTAAGAATAAAAGAAGCAACGGCAATAACAGAAATAATACGAATCTATTACCACTGATAATCACTTTCTTAGTTGAAGATATCTCTCGTAAAGAGTCTGTAAAAAAGGCTGCAGGGGTTTGTGAGTGGTATGAAAGTAAATCTATACCAGGAATTACTTACTGTATAGCAAACACAAGAACTGTTCTAGCCGGATCATTTGGTGATCTGTTTGAATTATTTAACGCCCATAACGCAGTATTCTTGATTAAGAGTAACAAGATATATCGATTGCGTATAGATGATGAACACTTTTATTCACTTCTAATTTGATCCAGTAAGTCCCACTGCGCAATTGCGTGAAGGTTTTTACATTATTTTGTGAAATGAATGATTTGCAAGATTACTCGCACTTAATGGCACCAAAAAATAGGATACATTCCTCAAACGAGAATTTACTTGACATGAATTATGGGTCAGTGCCGCAGAAAGAAAGTCTGTTGATCACTCTCATCGCATTACAAAGACTTATCTCCAAGGTTAGTCACATCAGTATGGAGATTCCTTTGCTTCTTAACGCATTCCACGAAAAGGGACAAGAAAATTAAATTGAAGATTAATATCTTCATTTTTTTAGATTGGGCGAATATCGATCGAGATATCTAGAATACCTAAATCCGACTTGGGCTTCTTTTGAACCCTAACATTGAGTCAAAAACGATTCATCCACCCTTTGGCCCAAACGATATTAGTTCTCTAATAGGATTCTCTGACTAAGAAAGAGAGGGGAGAACAAACTGGGTACACCAGTAAGGAACACAAGCACATGTTAGCATATTGCAAAGAACTCTTAATATCACGGTGGTTCAGTAGCCATTAAACCACAGCATACGAAGTTAATCACTGCACAAAGGATAAGAGTATTAAAAGGATGCGCTGTAGATATCGTTGCTCGCTTTAACGAAATCCAAACCTGATTCATACTATCAAATGACACCTAAAGGCTGGGATATCTGCAGGCATTCGCCGAAATAGAGGACGATTCGCAGCTTGTTCTATCTTCGGCATTTCTGCAGGTCTGGTTACTACAGAGGCCCTAACCTTCCGCGATCTATTACCCCTGGAATCAACAAAAGCCTAAATATTCAAAATGCACAGTGCAACTGCGTTATGACAATAAGCCCAGAAGAAAGAGAAAGTAGATTGCGTAAGATGAGGAAGGATGGTAAAGATTCCTTGTTGGAACATTATTCTGCACTGTTCGTTCAGTTTATGGATGAGGCTGATGCTCTTTTTTCTAGGGGTGACCATGCATCAGCAGCAGACGTCTTAATGAAAGCCACCCTTAATAATAAAATGCTTATAGACATTGAAGGTGGTAAAGGCTCCTAAACAAGTCAAAATTGTACCAATCGTAAATATGAGTTAGTGGTTGACTAGTAGATAGATATGCCGGAATGCTATGGGTGTGGTAACAAGAAGATGGAGCGTATCTGGCATATAGAAGATGATAAAGCATACTGGCACTGCTACAAGTGCGGTCGTAAGTATAATGCAGAATGGGATCTAGATGTCTAGACGTAAGTGCATTATTGCAATGATGTACTGACTACGGTATATTGTCTTGCCAATTTTAGTGCCATTATTTGTTCTATAGTAGAGTGTTATCATTTCGGTAAAACGTCCATGTTTATAAAGAGTCAATGATGCTTCTGTGCGTTGCATCAATCCAGTTGATGCTTTAGGTTCACCAACAAGGAGAAGAGGCGAGTGGTTGTACCATCTGCTGCAAAACTAGAATGGATCAAAGACGTACTATCAACTCCTAAGGCTATTGAATTAGCAGAAAAGATTGACAGAGTAAATACTCAGCTGGCGAGGGTACAATGTGGACATCTGCTCCTAAATTATCGCATCTAAATGGCGGCAAATGGACAGTCAACGGGGAAGTTAATACCATTAAAGAGACCGCTAGTGTACGGGGTAACTTCGAACCAATATCAAATAGATAAAAGGAGATCATACTAGATATATCAAATAATAAGTCATCTTCTGATTTAGAGCTCTTAAAGAGTTCCAGAAAAAATACTGAGTGGTTTGATAACAATTATCAGAATTTGAAGAAGTATGACGGGCAGTTCATTGCTATCCATAGAGAAAGTGTAGTAGATTCCGACAATGATTATCAAAATCTTATATATTGAATCAAGAAATTATATGATAAATCTCTGTAAGGAACTTTAGTAACCAGGCACGGTACTGTATCTCCAGCAAAATAATTACTTTTCAAATTGGAAATTATAGCTAAATTAGGTTATGGCGGGTTATACTATGCTCCGGAGGACGTAGATAGGATAACATGGTCAGAAGAAGTATACAAAGCAAAAAGTAATAGTAACGTCACGGCCAACCAATTAGGATTTGTAAGTTAAACTTACGATTCTATGTAAGTTAGCGATATTTGACAGGAACTATCCATTGATAGAGAAAAATAAAACTATAAAGATTTATTGCTGATTGCGCAACAAACAAAGACCTAAGTCGAATATACTGAATCTGCTGCTATTTCTGCAGTAGCAAATCTATCTTTTACAGAATTAATTTTAATCTTTACATTCTTGTATCCGGCTTTTGCATCTTTTACAAAGATTATTAAACCATCTATTCTTGCGATACCGTCTCCCGCACTACCGTTATCAGTAATATCCACTGTGTATTCTTTACCTGTTTCTACAGGTTTTGGGTTACTGTTCATTAGAAAATCAAAGAATTGTAGGTGTTGGGATAATATGAACTAATGTGTTATTCTATTGTCAGACATTCTTTTATGGACCATACTCGCTCAATCGGCTTGCCAAAAAAAGTGTTCAGGCGGAGCGCTTT
>JAATVP010000274.1 GCA_014523625.1 Nitrososphaerales archaeon TH5896 | reverse complement strand
TCAGAATATTTTTCATACCAGTCATTTAAGTATGGTATTGTTCTAATGCAATTAATGCAGCTATGTGTCCAAAAATCCACAAGTACCACGTTTCCCCTCAAGCTTTGCAAATCTAATGGTTTGCTGTCATTGGTATTAATGGCAGATATTTCGTTAAAATTAGGAGCTTCTCTAAATTTAGATTTGTCTATCTCATCAAATTCTGTTCGGTTTAGTTTAATCACGACAGGATTATTTTCTCTAGTCGATGCGAGTTCTATCAACATTTTTCTTACCTTTTCTCCTTCCGACGATCCTCCGTTAGCGGTAGATTCTGGGGAAAGAATCTTGTCAATCAGTTGTTGTTGCTTTATTGACTCTCCACCAGCCGTATTCAACTCGGGACTATTGAAGTATATTGCAAATCCGACTATCAAAGCGATAACTGCAACTGCAGTCAAGAGGGCAGAAATGTTATCTCTATTCATGACGATTGAATGTTATAGTCCTCGCTCAACGCTAATTATTTCATTAGCCAATGGGAAATTTCCTAATAGGGAAAGCTGATTGGTAAACACCAGTATTCCAAGAATCATAAGAAAGGCGCCCATTGCTGGATTGAAGTATTTTAGATGTTTAACTATTCTTCTAATCATAGCAGTAGCTTGTGAAAAAAAGGCTCCTGTAATTAAGAAGGGAATTCCAAGCCCAATCGAGAATGCCAATAGTGAATTGTAAGCTGCACCAGGAGATGTTGCTGCTAAAGTGAAGATGCTACCAAGAATAGGGCCTACGCATGGAGTCCATCCAGCTGCGAAAGCTGCTCCAAATACAAATGATGTGATATAGCTGGTTTTGAACTTGGGCAAATGTGTCATCCTCCTTTCAAAGTTTAAGCTTCTTATTTTGGTTGAGAGGATAAGGTATGCTCCAAACACCATGATTGCGATGCCGCCAATTGATGTAAGTATTCCTTGAAAATCTGTTCCGAAACTTACCAGTACACTATTAAGTACCACTCCTAGTACCGCAAATACTAGTGAGAAACCAAGAACAAAGTACACCGTATTTAAGAAGATATTCAATCTAGCAGATTTTTTTATAGAGAGTGAGCTTTGTCGTTGCCTATGTTCCTGAAGTTTTCTCATTGACCTAGAACCTCCATAAGAGGGATTCGTACCTTCATTCTGGTTCAAAGAAACGTCTTCAGTTAAAGCAGACTCTTTTTTTGTCGATAAAGTTGATGATGTTGATACTGATGTAGTTACTGATGTAGCTGGTCTTTCATTTACTGTAGTTTGAACCTCGTTAATTGTGTTTCCTGCAAGATATGAGATAAAGGCAGGTAAGATAGGAAGTATGCATGGGGAGAAAAATGATCCAAGACCAGCTAGTGCGGATACAAGCATGCTATAATCTAGCTTTCTTGTCCTATTATCATTCGGCGTCTGTTTTTATCGTTATTTAGGTTGAATTTGTCATGATCCCACTTGTATTGGACTGGAGTGTGTGATTTTATTAGTTGAAATGAGTTAGCAAACAGTATGACAAACTGAAAATTATTTCCTCTTTTGTTAAATGATAGTATTATATATAAATACACATACACATCTCCATTCTCAGATCTCTTATACTTTTTTCCAATTCACATCCAAATCTAATCCAGATTGTATTAGAAAAGGTTTGAGTAGCATATTATTTTATCAGACCGATGCAGGATTGATAAGTACTTACTCAGATCTTATTATATGAGCAACAGAATTTAAATCGCTATTGAAATGCTCATTAGCTAGAACAATCATTTTCGGTGGCTCTGATATGAAACTGATATCGAATACTAATTATGGTTTAAAGTCATTTGTATGAGTTCTCCAGTTCCACATCGAATGTCAGTCTAATCCGAAACAATTTAAATATGTAATTATGCCATAATCTTTATGTCAAAGATTCTGAATGCCAGCCCAGGTTTTGGCGCGCCTCTCAGTGAGCAAGAGACAAAGGATTTCTTAAAATCTAAGATTTTGAATGTGCATCTTGGTACAGTGGATGAGAATGGACATGCAAATATTCATCCTGCATGGTACTACTACGATTCTTCTAAGGATAAGATATATGTAGAAACAGGAAGACAATCAAAGAAAACAAACAATCTAAAGAGAAATGATATGGTTTATTTTTGCATCGACGATCAAAATCCTCCATACAAAGGCGTGCGCGGAAAGGGAACTGTAAAGATTTATGAAGAAGTAGAGTTTAATGTTCCAGTTGCAGAGAAGATACATCTAAGATATTTAGGAAGTCTAGATGATCCTATTTCACATTCACTTATGGATGCAATAAAGAATGGTCAATCAGTTGTCTTAGAAATTAGCCCAAAATACTACTCAACTTGGGATTACAGTAAAGTGTAATATGGCTATGTAAATCAAGCTTTTTTGGTTGGTTGTTTTTTGGTTATTAAACGGTTCTATGTTTATGGTAAAGGGGAAATGCAAACACTAGGTAACTTTAGGCATGAAAATACATGTCTGCAATCCCACCGATCAGTACGGACAATCTCAAATAAGTTGAGATACGGAATAAAGGTTATAATCGGATATAACATTCAAATACGGGTATGGTTTGTTGACCCACAAAATTTGTCGCTTCCTCGTGTGAAACGTCTTGGTCCTGTGATAGAAATTGGATATTTAATTTGTCTTAAATTTTGAAATATTTTTTGTAAGATTAACTCCAAGTTACCGCACTAAAAAGCCTATCTCACATTCAGCACCTACCAATAGGCACTTTCGGATTCAAGATCAGAATCAGTATTGCTACTGTTGGAAATATATTCATTTATTTTCTCAAGACCCTTATATGTTCCCTCAATTGCGAAAAGTGAAGGGGCAGTAGTTGTGGGAAGTTCACCACAACAGCTATCTTCAAATTTCTTAATGTCATATTCTACATACTCGATTCCTGAAAGTTTCAAGCTATCAGCTGCTTTTAGAGATTCGTCAGACTCATCTATAAGTAAAACTGGCTTGCGTCTGGACACAAGAATTTATAGTTAAGCGGGTAGATAAATAGATAATCATTGCGTTCATCGAAGTGATTCTAAGACGTAATCTATGAGCTCTCAGCGGTCGAGGTATTTTCTACAAGGCGATCATAAAGGTTTCAGTCAATATTTTTATAGCTCTTTTTCGTGTTGCACTTATTTAAATGACTTTTTGAAATGAACGGTTCCATTATATTTGTGCAATTGAAATTCGTATCAGGTCATTTGTGACGTTTACATTTATGATTGTCTACGTAATCATTTTCATTCTGCGTTTTCCACTATTTCAAGCATTCAATATGCTAGTAAATAGTACATACATTGAATAGTGAATAAGTATGCACGCATGGAGATGGAAGACTCTTCATTTGAAAAGAATAAGACAAACAAAACACATCTTGAGCAACAATCAATTTCAGAATAGTTGTAAATGGCTCTAGACGAACGATTTTAACCAGCTACGATTGTTTCAGTTCCGATAATTTCTTCACAATCCCCTGCATTGTCATCATTCTCTGATACATTGAAGTCTATTACCACATCTGTTCCTGCACCACAATCAAAGTAATCTGCTCCAGCACTGCCAATTAGAATATCGTCTCCCTCACTACCATACAATTTATCATTACCCTCATCACCTACCAAATAGTCATCATCAAGTCCTCCTACTATTACATCATTATCTGCTCTACCGAAGATCTGGTCACTTCCAATCCCTCCTTGGAGTATGTCATTTCCTGCATCTCCATACAATTTGTCAGAGTCTTCGTTTCCTTGGATTTTGTCATTCCCTCCTTCGCCATTTATTGTATCAGTACCCAATAGACCAATAATTATGTCATTCCCATTGGTACCAGAAATACGGTCACCTCCGAAGGATCCGGTGATGAGATTTTCTTGAGAGGTATTATTGTCATTACTATCAGCTTGTAATGTTGATGAAGTGGACAATGTATCCACATTATCACTTTCCGATTCAGCACCCAAGTCTAACACCCTCCCTGATGACGATGATGTTGATGACGGTGAGGAGGGAGAGGATAATATTTGTCCCTCTTGTTGTTGTGATGATGGTGCCGAAGATGATTGTTGCTGTTGTTCTTGTTGAACCTGCGCATGTACTGAACTTGTTAATGCTACCGTGTACATGGGCATTAGTATCACCAATATTGCCATTATAATAAATTTATTAATTGTGACAAAAAAATGACCCCATCTATTATTACCTATACCCTTCATCCCTCATATAGTAACAAAAGAACAGATATATAACATATTACTATTTCAATTTGGGCATTAGACAATGTAAGCACTAAGTGTAATTTGCTTTGGTATAACAAATAGGTTTTAAGTTCGTGAATGCTGATATTATCAAGAATTATTAGCATGACTGGATGCCACGGCTGTGGTTAAAACTTGTGATAGACTTAAGTCATGTTTCGCTCATTCTGCCGTTTTAATGGACGATTTTCTTATTTTTCAATTATAGTAGTCTCCGAAAAGACATTCATCAAAAATTCCAAAAGAAGCTCCGTTGAAAAGTATCTATATAGATAACACACATTGATTTTTGTATGCAAGGCATCCATTGTCAATTGTAAAAATAGATAAATAGAATATCGAACCTTATGTACTTGAAATGAAAGCAAAGATTTTTGCTACGACCGCGATAGTTATGGCCGCCTTGTTAGCCATAACAAGTTTAACCACACTTACACCTGGGCAAGGGGTTAATGCACTGAAGTCAATGATGGGCAACTATGGTGAAGGGGGAAATATGACCTCCGGTCACCAACCGAAGATGGGTATGATCAATGGATCAATTAATCTAGAGCAAACCATTTTCGAAGCAATTGGTTCTAGAGTTAACACAACACTCACTCAAGCAATAACCACTGCAGAGCAATCAGTAGGGAATAATTCATTTGCATTGGCTGCCTTTGGTGGCGATCATGACGGATTCTTGGCCTATACGATTCTACTGAGTACGCCCGATATGGAATTCTATAAGGTCATAGTAGATCCGGGAACCGGACAAGTATTAGCATCAGACGAGGTATCTCACATGGAATGGATGAAAATGCAACAAATGATGCATAGTCGAAGTACAGGTGGTGAAGGAATGATGATGGGCCCCGAGGGAATGATGGGACATGAAGGCATGATGAAGATGGGCCCCGAGGGAATGATGGGACATGAAGGCATGATGAAGTAAGACACGGGTGTCTATGGAATATTCAGAATATGGCGGTGGCGTCAGAACAGGTAGTAGTAGATATACGGGAATTATCATTACTACTTTGAAGGGTACCGTTCTTATCAAAACTTCCTACATTTTTTAGTTCGATTTTAGGGATTGAGATTCGGTATGGAATTCACCCAATATTGGGATAGTCACGTTTGCTTTTCCATTTTAGTTACAATAGAAGAATGAAAAAAATG
>JAATVP010000273.1 GCA_014523625.1 Nitrososphaerales archaeon TH5896 | reverse complement strand
GATATCATTCGTGAAAATTTGATACTCCCTTACTAGTAACATCCTTACTCTACTTCCATAAGTCTAAATAAGCGGCTATTGACTCCGCCAATCTTCTATGAAACCACGCCATATCGGAATCGCCTAGGCTTGCAAATCGCTTACTCAATGCCACTTCATTCTTAAAAATCTCAACTAAACGAGCCTTTTCTCTGGCTTTATCGCTATCTAGATACTTGTCTGTCACCTTTAAAAGTTCGTCTAACTCTGATTGCCTTTCTTCTGGACTTGACATAAGTTGACTTGATGCTTCTAAGTTTTAAGGGTTAGTTGGTCGTATCTTAACCTATCCTGTATTCTACAGACGATAAGCTAAGATTCAAGGACTATTCCTAGGAATCTCATAGTTACAGCAAGCAAGCCTGAAGGCATCCAATATGTCATCATGCGACGTCTGATACTTGTCTAATTTCCAGTCATCTAATACGATTGCCGTTCTTAATGAAACTATCAACTCCTGCAGCGAAGAATGGATCTTGACAAGCCTTTTGGACATCAATGTATGGATCCACTGAAGCATCTCTTTATGTCTCTTTTGGAAGTTAACGGGTATGATTTGCCAACTACTGTTGCGGAAAGCCCAGATCTCTTCTTCAGTAAAGTCATGATACAATGATATGGAAAGTCGAGTGAATGATAAAGTGAATGAGAGATATGCTACCTAAAAAATGTAGTATCACTTTGAATTTGGTCTATACCTACCACATTATTAATGGCTACAGCAGGCATAGAAGGAGCCTATTTCTGTCTAGATGGAGAGGAAAGCCATTCAAATATGTCTTGTAGAACATACTCTGGTATCGGACCAAATGATGTTATCCATTCACTTGATGGATATAGAACATGCCCAAGATCCGGATAGGTTATTAATGTATGATTAATTTTCGCAACGAACCAAGGGGGAACTCAAATCGTAATTCCATATCCTCTGTTTGGACTTGCAACTGTAACGGTTTTGAATACGTCAGTCAAGAACTATATCTGACAGATCAATAGTTCTTTTTCTGGCGAAAAGGTAGACTGTCCCACACTATATCCTGACTATTCATCGTAGTATAGAGTTTTAAGAATATCTGGCCCTTGGTTGTAAGATGATAAAGTTCTCGGGGTTTGCCTGCGTGTTTATGACTTTCGTCTAAACTCATGGTTAGTACGTCGTTATGTATCAAATAAGGAAGGTATAACTTTAGTTGACTATTGTTTACGAAAGCCTTGAAAATTATGTGAGTTTTGCTTATTCCTTCTGGATATTCTGAAACCGCCGTTAGTATTTGATTAATGACCTCTATTCTGTGTCTGTGGTATTGGCTATGCAGTTTATGAGTTGTTGTGGATGTTGACGTAGACTTTGTTAATAATGATAATACAATATCCATATTTATGCCTTGGTCCCATCATTAGTATCGGGCTTCATTATGTTTATTATTCTATCCAACTTGGCATCCATAATTCGGAGCAACGGTATACTAGCCGCTGATAAATAAACTGGGTAATATTCTGGGCAAACTAAACTATAGAAGGCAGGGTATATTGCTACAGATTTTTATAATGAAGATGGTCCTGTTACTCTACTTGAGCCACCATCTAAGGAAACATACGAAAAGAAATTAGATTTTGAAAGAAGTAAGATAAGTGAGTGGTTATTATCGTAGTCCACTACTTGTATGTCTACTGATCTTTTACTTTGAAGCCACCAAGGGCTCTTCTACTTTCTCCAGCTCTGGTTGCTGTTCTTCTTCTTCCTCAGCTAGCTTATCCATTCTTCTCTTGAAGAGTTTGCTATATTCGTAGTCTGGTATAAACTCACACATACTATAGTATTCTGTAGTATATTATTTAAACAGATTCCTAATGAATTCGCGGGGTCGAATCATAATGTTCTATTTGCATCCTTCGCCGTGGGCTCGATAATAGTGCTCTGGATGCTTTGTAGGACTGGATAATAGAGGGTATGGCGTACTTGGAGCAATAGGAGAGGACATTAACACAATATATCTGGAAATTGAAGACATCTTATCAACCTAATAGAGGATCAAGTGGAGAGTCTAAGGCAGTTGGATTATATCATTCGGTTGTTCAAATTAACGAATTGTTTCGGTGCCGGTTATGCAAAAAGACTTTTGATTCTAAGGCGAAGTTAGAAAATCATTCAATAAAGGTCCATGATAAGTTCGAGGACACTTTTACCGCATCTGATAACAACAACGCGGAATCCATGCTATTAGAAAGAGCAGCTGAGGAAGAAAAAGCTCGAAAAAGAACAAGGGGACCATATAGAAAATCATTATCCTCAAGATGAGAATCGAATAATAATCGTTATATTACATATGCATTAAAAGTAGCATTGGCATCTCAGCTGAGATAGAAACCATTGTTTTATTAAGTTTGGGTCCTTCATTTTGTTAAATTCGATATAGTTCAGGAGGCGAGTAATTACAGCGGTCTAACAGCATAAAGATACCTCATCAACTATCTATTTGGCAGTCAGAATGGCCTCGCCGCACTGTTTAGACCCAATCTCGTAGGCCTCAGAAACTTCTTTAACAAACACCATGCCGCTCGGTTCAGAGCCTGATCCGATCCTGCCAATAAGATCATTAACTATTTCTTCTACAGATGAATCGGGTACAAAGGTCTCGATCTTGGCTCTCTTTTCAAATGCTGGTATGATTCTTCTGCCTGTCTGATAGGCACGGGCGCCCTGAAAGACAAGCTCAGGTATCTCATGCCGCCTTGTACGGCCAGCGCAATATATTTCATAATAAGCAAGACCTCCTACACCATGTTTGCGAAGAATTTCGGTCGCCGTGGGTACTGCTCCACTAAAAAGGTAGATGCTTAATTCCTTCACAACTCTTATGACTAAATCATAAAGATAAGGTTAGTCTATAGCCATTGCTTATTTTTCAGCATTCTTGGATACTTTTTCTGCTTGCTGTCAACGATTCAACCGTAGAATCTCAATTATTTGAGATGACATTCCCCGAGAAGAAAAGTCTTGTCAGTAGCAGATGGCAAGACCGAGGCCATCCTTTTCCAACTCGGTCCATGTGAGCAAGTTACAAGAGCACTAGTCTTACAATGGTTTTTGAACCATATTTGAACCATATTTGACATAATTTTATGACCCATATAGACATCATGACGTACCATACATACTTGGATGCATGGGTCTCTTCTAGTGTCTAATTAACCAAAAAATAACATAATAACTGTAAAATCTCGAATTACAATCTCAATCAAAAAGAAAGTTGGATATTAATTCCAACTGGCTATTCTCAACTTCCTGGATGATTTTATATCCGTTAAAAGGGGCATCTGCACCAGGAGTTAAAAGCTCAGATAGTCTAGCAGGATTCGGAACAGGAACCATTGTCTTGGTAGATCCTAACATCACTTCTGCAAGAAATCTGTTAATGCGTCTTAGATATATCCCATAGTGTATCGGGCCATTTATTTCCATCGTCTATAAAGCTCCAACCTTTTTATCTCATATAATTATTAGTCAATTGCGAAAATATCCTCATCACATGGTATGAGCTTTGTTTTCTGGTAGTTATCATCTACTGTTGTAATACTAAAGCCAAGATAAAGATGATGATAAGAATGCAAGAAACTAAGAAAAGGACAGCAGAAGACTCAATCGCATTTTTGAAAATCTATGGGGAGATTGTAGGCCTAATTGTAGGCGGAGCAGCATCACAACTTTGGATATGGGGATTTGATAAATTAAAGAATAGACAAGAAAAGAAAAAAAGGATAACCAGGAGGGCCAAAAAATCGAGCAACGCACGAATGGGTCGAATACTAAGTTTGATATATTGACCGATGAACTAGAACCAGAGATGTCAACCATTCCTACGAAAAAAAAACGAATGGGATGCGGATGTCAAACAAATTGCATTCCGTCTTTTAGACATTGCATATGGAGAAATATCCAATCAGATTTATATTGAAAAGTGGTTATCTAATCTATCCTGTCGCTTATACAAAGCATTAGTATATAGTAAGCAATGGCATTTCTTATTTAGCTTTTCTTTTTTGGATGTCATTTCATATCTCTACTTTCTGATCTATTGTCAGTCGGTATTGTTGATTGATTTCTCCTGTCAATGTAATTTGACTGCATTGATAGACGTATAATAAAAAGTATATATCCCAGCATAAAGGAACGTATGTATGTATTTAACCAATTTTATAACTAGGCCTCTTTATCAATATAAGTATCGATTGTTAATTGCGAATCATATTTTCGGTGTTCAACTGTATTTCATAGATCAATGATAAAATTAGAGCAGGAGATATATGATTACTAACGGAGTGGAACTTAAGTTGAATCGAGACAATATTAGTGTATTAGTAATTACAATGACGGTAGTAGGTTCTGTTATCGTTGGCTCTACAGTATATTTCAATAATCCTAGCCTTAATCAGGCTTGGTCAGTACAGGAACAAAAAGATAAAGATTTGGCGATAGGTAGTGTTCATTCACCGAAATCTCAATTCGAGAAAAACTATGACAATGTAACGAGGGCTGTTCAGACCGGAATAACTCATCCTACAGTAGCAGATGAAATGGTAGAAAATGATACTGTAACTACAATCAAGCTCAATACGACTCAATTCCAGCAAATTGACAAGACACAATTTATGAAGGCTCCCGAATTTGCTCAAATCAGTGGCTACATAAATACACCTAATGATAGTCCACTTACACTTTCATCTCTTAAAGGAAAAGTAGTGTTAGTATACATTTGGACATATACATGCATTAACTCGATTCGTCCCATGCCGTACATTCACGATTGGAACCAAAAATATTCTAATAATGGTCTAGTCATAGTTGGTGTTCATTCACCTGAATTTCAATTCGAGAAAAACTTTACTAATGTGAAGGATGCGGTCCAAAGGTTTGGAATAAAATATCCGGTTGTATTGGACAGCGACCATGGAACTTGGAATGCATTTGAAAATAATTATTGGCCCAGATATTACTTGATTGATACCCAAGGAAATATAAGATATGATCATATAGGTGAAGGCAGTTATGATCAAATAGAAAAATCGATTCAGTCACTACTTGCCGAACGCGCTGCTCTAATGGGCGCAAAAGAGATAAGCTTCAATACAAAACCTACTACAGTAATTAAACCAGAAAGTTTGTATTATGTAGATTTGAGACAGAACTTGACACCAGAAATATACATAGGGTATGATACAGCCAGAGCTCCGCTAGGAAATCCCGAAGGCTTCAAACCAGATCAGACAGTTTCATACTCGATCCCATCAACTACAAATTTTGAACCTCATATTGTATATCTTCAAGGTAAGTGGAAAAACAATCCTGATAGTATGGAATTACAAAGTGATACTGGGCGCATTGTATTGACATACTATGGAAAGTCTGTAAACATAATAGCGGGAGGAAAGGGTGGAGGAGTTGTTTCTAATGATAAGGAAGGAGCAGCTGCGGCATTAACATCGAATAGTTCACTGGGCGAGGATTTATCATCTGATGGTAGTTTCAGAATTGACGGACAAAGGCTGTATAATTTAGCTATACACAACAACTACACTGCTCATAGTACTGTAATTGATGTTAAGGGAAAAGGCTTTCAATTCTATACCTTTACTTTCGGTTAGATAGCATGGATGATTATGAGTATATCTGGATTGAATAAATGCGAGCGATATCCATTGCACTAAAAATTTTATTCGCATTTTGAAGAGCCCTTTTTACGTTTTAAAATATGGGAGCATTCTTTGTGTATAGGCGTACTATTTTTACAATCACATTACAAGCATACCTCTTTTTCTCTTCCGAATCAGGTACTACCGGACAACATTCTCCTGGACCCAAATTATAAGGTCATTCGATTCCACCAATTCCAACAAATCTCGTTGCCGTTTATCGTATTGGCTCTCAAGTCTTTTCTGAACGTATTCTGTAATCCCTAGCAATTTATTAACATAGGCATCGTATTACGGATCCGAAGGATGTATAGCAAAGTTGAGTAACTACTGCGCATAAACTTCATATCGAGCATATGACAATATCTTTTGGCTGAACATTTCATATTGGTTGCACTTAGACATGACAGAGTTAGAGATATAGTCGATACCGTTTTCGTAACTTTGGATGAAAATACTCTTGTAGCTGAAGCTGCAAGAGCATTGTACAAACAGGAGCGGCGCACTATTGTGGTCACTCATCTTAATGCTAGCACTGGCCAGAGAATCCCAGTCGGAATTGTCACAGAAAGAGACATTATTTTCAGAGTCGTAGCTCAAAACCGAGGACCATTCAAGATTGAGTTAAAGGATATAATGAGTGCACCCATTATTACTATAGACGCGGCTAAATCTGTTGAGGAAGCCAAGACGATCCTCAACAAGCATCAGATAAATCGCTTGCCTGTTGTTCACGATAGTTCCATCATCGGTATAGTGACAACAGAGAGAATTCTAAGCAATGTTTCAATTGAAAAGCATGGAGAGACTGAGTCTTGAACAGTTTTGGTTATACTGATGATCTTTCGACATAGAATTTTCCAGGTGCGAATCGAAGAATCTTTGATTGCCTTTAATATGGTGACGAAGACATCTGTCAGTACGAAAGAGAAAATCTTAAAACTACCATCCATTTATATGGATATAGAATGGCTCAGACTTTCGAAAATTACTTTGAATTTGTAATAACAGTATTAATAATAGGCCCAAAATGTTTCCTGAGAGGTTAATAATAGCTTTATGGATAGAAATAGCAATAAAGAGCAATCATTTGACCTAATTGTTATCGGATCCGGTACAGCAGCATCAACTACGGCGCTAAAATGTAGTTCTGCAGGATGGAGGTTAGCCGTAATTGATTCATTACCCTTTGGAGGTACATGTGCATTACGTGGATGTGAACCCAAAAAAATCTTTATCGAGGCAGCAAACGTAATTGATGCAAATCAAAGGCATGAAAATATAGGAATTATAGGTTCCGAAAGAATACATATCAAATGGTCTGATCTGATACGCTTCAAGCGAACGTTTACTGAACCTTTTCCAATGCATAGAGAAAATAGTTATAACAGAGCTGGAATTATTTCTTTTCACGGTCATGCAAAATTCATTGGTCCAACTACATTAGTTGTTAAGTCAAAGGCAACAGATAGTAATACCGATGTTGTTTTAGATGGCAAACATATCCTAATAGCAACTGGAGCGAAACCTGTGAAATTGAATATCCCTGGATCAGAAAATATTATAACAAGCGATCAATTCTTGGAATATGCAGAAGAGAATTTACCTGATAAAATTGTATTTATAGGAGGTGGTTATATTTCATTTGAGTTTGCACATGTGGCCGCTCGTGCAGGAGCTAAAGTGACCATATTGCATCGTGGTAGGCAACCACTAGAGCACTTCGATCCAGATCTTGTTAACCTGTTGATGCAAAGAAGTCGAGAAGTAGGGATTGATTTTTATCTACAATCGAAAGTGGAAAAAATAGACAAGTTATCTGATGACCTTTTTCAAGTACAATTTTCTGATACTTCTGCTAGCTCCAGCTCATCACGGAGATCAGATATAATAGATGCTAATTTGGTAGTGCATGGTGCAGGTCGACAGGCAAATATTGATGAACTCGAACTAAATGCCGCAGGAATAGAGCATACCGGACGAGGTATAGAGGTAAATGAATATCTACAAAGTGTATCAAACCCTTCTATATATGCTGCAGGCGATGCAGCGGCTAGTGACGGTTTTCCCTTAACTCCAACTGCATCTTATGAAGGAAAGGTGGCAGCGACCAATCTAATCAATGGAAATACCGTTAGAGTCAGTTACAAAGGCTTGCCTAGTGTCGTATTTACTATACCATCACTGGCATCTGTAGGAATGCAAGAAAATGAGGCTCTAGAACATG
>JAATVP010000272.1 GCA_014523625.1 Nitrososphaerales archaeon TH5896 | reverse complement strand
ATCATGAAATCGTAATAGAAGTTAATCTAAAAAGTAGTGTCACTTTGAAAATACTATTATTAAGCGAGCTCTCAGAAGTCAGATAGCATTTTTGGTTATATAGGAATGAGAATACAGCTAGCTCGACATTTAGCATGTGTAAAACATTATGGGCGCAACAGAAATCTATCTATTGATGTGCTCGAATCTAGTAACGGAAGCGAATGTTCAGAAGGTTTTCTTAAGTGTGAAGAGTGCAATCAGTTGTACCCCGTAATTGACGGGGTCGCCTTGCTTTTGGAGAATGTTGCAGAATATATATCCTCTAGGCCTTCTTTACTTGGAAAATGGATCCTGTCAAGTAAGACCTCGGCAATGAAAGAGTATTTGAAGAAGATAAGTTCAACTCTTACCAAACTAACTAGCCCTCAGGGGCATAATCTCTATGAAGTCGACGGGTCGTTATACGAGTCTTACAATTGGACTCAGTTTGACTTTGATAGTAACGACAGATTTCTATCGTTACTGAAACACAAGATGTATCCTAATGATCTTTACAATAAGGTAGTCCATAGTACCGCGACGAATTTAGACGGGGCGGCACTTGACATGGGATGCTCATCAGGATATGCGGCTTTCCAACTCGCCAAGAAATTCGCATTCGTGATTGGAATAGATCTATCATTTTCTTTTATTAGTGAAGCAAGAAGGCGCATGGCTTCTCTTAGGCAGGGTAATTTAGACTTCGTAGTAGCAGATTGTATAATGCCTCCATTCCATCCAAATAGATTTGACCTAGTGATTGCGTTGAATATCATAGAATTCATGGATACTGAACAGTTATTGGATAGAATCCACAGGGTGTTGAAGGATGATGGAGAAGTTGTATTCTCCTCACCTTACGATTACAATAGAACACTACAGGTCAACAAAGTAGGTCCCCAGTCCTTCAGACAATTGTTGCAAAAATCAGGTTTTAGAATAGGGAGCAGATATGTTACGAGTGAGTCATTTATTCCTTGGACTCTGAGGATTAACGAGCGGACCTATCTATTCTATTATGTCGATTATCTAAGGGCGCGCAAGGCCTCAAAGGGCAAGAGATAGCTTCACATAACAAATTATCGCGAATTGGGTAATACAGGCAAATAAGCTCGATCGCTTGAGGTATATATAGTCCAGAACCTGATAGGCATTACATGAAAGCTCAACGATGGCATGACAACGATATCAACTTTAACGATATTAAGAAGGACAGAATAGCGGTAATTGGTTATGGTATACAGGGTCGCGCACAGGCTAATAATATGAAGGACAGTGGATTAGAAGTCCTTGTGGGGCTACGACGAGGTGGGAAGAGTTGGGATCTCGCCGTAAAAGAAGGCCACAAGGTTATGAGTGCAGCAGAGGCCACTAAAGAGGCGAATATAGTTCATGTGCTGGTTCCGGATATGGAACAGAGTACTCTATACAAGACCGAGATAGGACCCAACCTTTCGGAAGGGTCTGCATTAAGCTTTTCACACGGCGCAGCGGTACATTGGAAGTGGATCGAACCTCCTAGCAATATCGATGTAATAATGGTTGCCCCAAAAGGACCAGGACAAATGGTAAGAGAGTTATTTTTGAAAGGTTTCGGGACCCCATCACTGGTCGCTGTCGAACGTGATTATTCTACTAAGGCTTGGGGGAGGGTTCTTGGTCTTGCAAAAGCAATTGGCAGTGCCAGACCAGGATTAATTAAAACAACGTTTAAGGAAGAAGTTGAGACAGATTGGTTTGGCGAACAAGTGGACCTGTGCGGAGGCACTCACAGCCTCATAATGAACGCATTTGAAACGTTGGTGGAGGCCGGGTACCAGCCAGAGGTGGCATACTTTGAGTGCTTGCATGAGCTTAAGCTGATAGTTGATTTAATCCACAGGTACGGGATAACTGGTATGTACAGTAGAGTTAGCGAAACGGCTCGATATGGAGGTCTGACGAGAGGACCTACAGTTATCGACACAGAGAGCAAAGAAAAGATGAGAAGGGTCCTAAATGAGATTCAGTCAGGCTCGTTTGCAGATGAATGGGTGAGCGTTTATGGGAAAGATGGCAAGAACTCATTTGAAACATTTATGAAAAAGATTCAAACCCACGACATAGAAGTTGTAGGTGTTGAGATGAGAAAGATGATGTGGCCTAACGAAGAAAGGGCAGATTAAACAAAGAAAAGAATACTATGAAATCGACCGGAATTGCAAACCTTAAGTCATTTTTGAGGTTTGACATTTCTGGCAATGTATTCAATTATAGTCGGCAATGGTGTTCCAGGTCCAAAGTTTCCCATTACGCCCTCCCCTTCGAGGGCTTTTTTGTCTGCCTCAGGTATTATGCCTCCTCCTATCAATAAGATATTACTTCCGCCTTTCTCTCTCACTAATCTCGCCACTTTAGGAAATAACACTGAGTGAGCTCCGTTTAACAAGCTCATTGCAATCACATCCACGTCTTCCTCGATTGCGATCTTCGCCACTTGTTCTGGCGTACAGAATAGACCAGAATAGATAACTTCCATTCCTGCGTCTCTCAACGCCCTGCAGATTACAAGCGCACCCCTGTCGTGTCCATCGAGTCCCAACTTGGAAACAAGGATTCTTATTGGTCCCTTATTCTGTTCAGTCTCCTCTAGCATATCAATCTGCTTACTTCATAAAGATGTCGAGAAGTATATCTAATTTGCGTCTATTGTTTTAGTCCTGAAATATTAGATTGATATTCCAATTGCTACCAATGAATTTATACCGACCTTGTGATAGCTGAGTCATGCTACAGATAGTGAAGAGACTACTGGAGGGAGACCGTAGGTCTCTGGCACGGGCAATTTCTATGGTTGATAACAATGACCCTGATTCTCAGGACATTATTCGCGAGATCTTTTCCTTGACGGGTAAATCCAGATCAATAGGTTTTACTGGCCCTGCGGGTGCAGGAAAGAGTTCTCTGATAGGAGGATTGGTACGCAATTTTCAGACCATGGGTTATAGAATAGCTATTCTAGCCGTTGATCCCACAAGCCCAATTACTGGAGGGGCGATTCTAGGAGACCGTGTTAGGATGCAAGTGACCATGGATGATCACGATGTGTTCATGAGGAGTTTGGCCTCCAGAGGCGCAGTGGGCGGTGTTTCCAATTCTCTTAGGAATGTTATGCGGATTCTAGACGTCGCAGGATTCGATCTAATCTTAGTCGAGAGTGTTGGAGCTGGCCAGTTAGAAGTTGAAATATCAAGGATCGTAGATATCACAATCGTTGTGTTGACCCCTCAGACCGGAGACAACATACAATCTATCAAGGCTGGTCTTAATGAAATAGGGGACATTTATGCAATAAACAAGGGCGACCTGGAAGGCTCTGGGAATTTATTCGGTTCCATTCTAGAATTTGTAGGGGGGACTGACAAGAAACCGTCGGTATTGAAAGTGTCTGCGCGAACGGGAGATGGGGTTAAGGAGCTTGCCTCGCATATTGATGAGAAATTAATAAGTAACAAAGAAAGCATAACAGTGAAGAGGAAGAGTATGTTGAAAAACGAACTACAAGAAATGATATTCCGAGCCGTGGAAAAGAGGGCTAAGTCGTTTCTCCAAGACAACCTGGAATACGAGAATTATGTAACTATGGTAATTGAAAAAAAAATCGACCCGTATCTGGCTGCTGAACGAATCTCAGCCACAATCATGAGGTAGGGGGGAAGAAAAGGAACATGGCCGAATCCAAACCATTTAAGACAGACTCTGGCATCGAAGTTAAGAAAATTTATTCTAATTCTGACATTCCGGCGAATATTCTGAGTAGCATTGGATCTCCTGGAGAGTTTCCTTACACTCGTGGAATCTATCCCGAAATGTACCGTGGAAGGCTTTGGACCATGAGAATGTATAGCGGCTTTGGCAGCGCGGAGGAGACAAATAATAGATTCAAATTCTTGTTGGAAAATGGGCAGACAGGTCTTTCTCTTGCTTTCGATTTGCCTACTCAAACCGGCCGCGATTCTGATAATCCACAATCAGAGGGAGAAGTGGGGAGGACGGGTGTAGCAATCAGCTCTTTAAACGATATGATGACTTGTTTCGAATCCATACCCTTGGACAGAGTTAGTACCTCAATGACCATAAATTCAACCGCCTCCACGCTGCTATCTTTGTACATTGTCGTAGCTGAGCAGCAGGGCGTGTCACCTGACAAACTCAGAGGTACTACACAAAACGATATTCTAAAAGAATACATATCACGCAATACATACATCTATCCCCCTAGACCTTCTCTTAGACTGATCGGTGATATGATTCAATATACTTCACAGAAAGTACCTCAGTGGTATCCCATTAGCATCTCGGGTTATCATATGAGAGAGGCTGGATCAAATGCCATACAAGAGCTTGCCTTTACATTCGCTAACGCTATAGAGTATATAGATACTTGTCGACAGCGTGGGCTAGACGTTGACTCCTTTGCCCCTCGGCTTTCATTCTTCTTTTGCTGTACGATGGAATTCTTTGAAGAGATCGCAAAATTTAGGGCTGCTCGCAGAATCTATTCGAAACTAATGAAGGAAAAGTTTGGAGCTAAAGACCCAAAGTCGTGCCATTTAAGATTTCATGTACAGACTAGCGGTGAGTCGCTGACAGCTCAACAAGTAGACAATAACATAGTGCGGGTCTCATTGCAGGCTCTTGCGGCTGTGCTGGGAGGATGCCAGTCATTGCATACTAATTCACGTGACGAAGCATTGGCGCTGCCAACTGAGGAATCTGTGAAAGTTGCGTTGAGAACTCAGCAGGTAATTGCTAATGAGACCGGAATTACAAAAACTGTCGACCCTTTAGGTGGCTCGTATTATGTTGAGGAACTTACCGCCAAGATCGAGGACGAAGTTCAAGATTACCTAAGGAGGATTGAATCCATGGGCGGCGCCCTTGCTGCCGTAGAGAAAGGATATTTTCAAGAAGAGATTAGGAAAAACTCTTACAGATTAAAAAAAGAAATAGACCAAAACGAGCGCATTATCGTTGGAGTAAATAAATTCCAGGATTTAAAAGACAAGGAACCTCAACTGAACTCGATCAATCCTGAAGTAGAGAAAAAGCAGTTGTTACGCTTGAAGGAATTAAAAGGATCTAGGGACAAAACAAAAGTAGACTCGGTCCTTTCAGAACTTTGTAAGGCTGCGGAAAATGATAGCGTAAACTTGATGCCCTACATCATTGAATCAGTTAAGAGCCGCGCCACGCTTGGTGAGATTAGCGCTGTTTTTAAAGAGGTTTTTGGAGCATATCTTCCAAAGATATCATTCTAAAGGTTTTGGCTAAAAGGTTTATGCTCCCTCGTGGCTCCTCATTTTTATTCAGAAGTAAGACGAGCTTCTGGAAGAATAATCTAAGATCTGGATCTAGGTCTACGAGGACCTTATGACTTTGGCGGATAGCTGGTCTATATGAGATATACGACTTTGTGCATACATCCATTTTATTGAGAATGCTGCCTTTTGGACAAGGGAACGGGGGATCGCTTGGACCCTGACCCTTGATAAGCTGTAAGCTATTATTCATAGATATACAAATTAATAAGAGACAAAATCATGATGAAGTAGATACTGTTGCGGATTGATCATATCGCTATTGCAGTAAAGGATCTTGAATCAGCTCTGGAGAATTTTAAGAATGTTCTTAATATAGGCCATGTAGATTTAGAAGACGTTCCAGCTGAAAAGGTTAAGGTCGCCATTTTGAAGCTCGAAGATACTAGGATTGAGTTGCTGCAGCCGCTTGATGATAACAGTCCAATTTCAAAATTCTTGATAGAGAAAGGTGAAGGGATTCATCACCTAGCCATAACGGCTGATGATATTGAAAAGGATGTAGAGCGCGCGTCCTCCAGTGGTGCGAAAATCTTAGGTGGGATTCGCAGTGGCTCTTATGGCAGAAAAATAACCTTCATTCACCCAAAGTCAGTCAATGGGGTACTAATGGAGATATGTCAGGCTCCTCCGGAGAGCTGAAAATTACTCTAAAGCTCCCATCATTCATGTTAGAGAAAATCTGGAAAATACTATCTTAGTATGATGATAAAAGCGCAGAATCTACATTCTAGAATAATTGACCCTTCTTGCCTACCGAGAACTTTGAACTTTTTTGATCCGCACTTGACACAGATTGGGCATTGTCTTGCGCCTTTCATAGGTCATTGTAGCATTGGACTGGTTGACAACTTCCACTTAATTTCTTTTCTTTAAACCAGAAGTAGCCAATACACGTTGTTGTTCTCCTTGAGTCTTTTTCAATCTTTTTAGGCGTGAAACACCGTCAATTTCCTTTATAAACAATGCTACCGGAATTGGAACGAGGTCTTGCCAATTGCCGTTTCGAACTATTAGATTTCTGATTCGAGTTCCATTGAAAATCTTGTACTTTACAAAAGAAGGAGATTTGACGTTCACAGTTTCCGGCAAGAGGAGTTGAACAAACTGATTGCCTGAATACACAGTCTTGACTTTCGGAATCATGGACCTAATGCTCTCAAACCATGTGTAGTTGTTATCACTGTTCGGTACAGGAATTACGTAGCAACTAGACATCTGCAGCCCACGTTTTTTCAAGCTCTCGTGCACCATAGTAATTCTTTCTCCTGCGGTAAAGGGGTCATTAAAAGTAAAACTAGCTTCCGGACTTCCGAGCGCAACAACCAATTCTTCACATTCGGAAAGTATTTGTTCAGCAAGGCTTAGATGACCTAAGTGGAACGGTTGATATCTTCCTATCATTAACCCGCGATTTGTGCTATCGACGAACTCTAATCCACCTTCCATTTGTCGAGATTTAGTTTACTCTTTTCAATCTTTTGAAACAACGGTTGCACTTCTCCGATCTTGTGATTTGCCTTCATTTCCATTTGTGACGCGCGGCTCCAATTCTGGTCGTGCACGCTACCAGTAAGACCAAGCTGATTCCAGATCCTTTCTGCAGAAACTGGAATAAATGGGTCCAGTAAGATAGCAAGTGTTCTAACGGCGCTTGCAGAAATGTAGAGCGTGTTTTGAGCCGTTTCTCTTTCCTTCCAAGGTTTCTTTTTCTGAAAATACCTGTTTAGATTTGAGCTGAAATCGAGTATCTCTTTCATCGCTTTTTCGATCTCGTTGTTTGATATTGCAGTACCAACGAGCTCAGGGGTAGTCGAGATTCTATCTTCAACTGAGAGATCATCGTCATCGTAGACAGATGGATTTGGAACAAAACCATCAAAAGTCGAATTGATAAAGGATAGGGTTCGATGGATAAAGTTCCCGACGTTCGCGATGAGTTCATTATTGATCCGTTCAATGAATACATCCCAATCGAAGTTTATATCTGTTTGAGAATAAGGAGTTACCCGGGCAAGATAAAACCTCACATAGTCAGAAGGAAATAATTGCAAGAAATCCCTCAGACCTATATACCAACCTCTACTCTTTGATATTTTTCGGTTGCTAAGCATTAGATGACCTCTTGTGGGAATATAGTCAGGAAGTTTGTATTCATACCCAATTCCCATACGTATAGCTGGTAGGAAAAGATAATGATGGTACACAATGTCCTTGCCAATGAAGTGAAAAATCTCAGAATTATTCCATAATTCCTTCCCGTCGCTATTTCCCGATTCCTTTAGAAATGAGAGGAAACTAGAGATATAGCAGATGTGGTTATCAAACCATCCGTAGAAAACTTGACCTTTGGCCTCCTTCCTTGGGATCGGCACTCCCCAAGACAAGTCTCTAGTTATGTCCCAGTCATCTAACCCTTCATCGATCCATTTCAAAACATAACTTGTGACGTCAGATTGAAGATTAAGGTTGGTAGTTAACCAATCCCTTAGTTTCTCTGCAAATGTTGAAAGTCTAAAAAAATAGTGAGCGCTTGTCTTTTTAACTGGAACATTGCCACAGATTCTACATCTGGGTTCCAAAATCTTATCTGGAACTCTACCACAATTTTCACACAGATCAGAATATTGATTTTCGGAGAGGCAAAAGGGACATTTTCCCACCACGTATCTATCAGGCAGAAACTTTTTGTCAAAGTCACAAAAAAATTGAACAATATCCTTCTCGTAAATATGTCCATTCTTGCAAAGTTTGTTGAAAACCTCTTGCGTTAGCTGAATGTTTTCTTCTGAGCTGGTCTGGGAAAAGTAATCAAAGGAGATATTCAAAGATCTAAAGTCTTTCAGATCGCTATCTCTCCAGGACTTTACATATTGTTGTGGTGTAACCGATTCTTTCTCGGCATTTATTAGAATTGGTGTACCAAAGTCATCGGTCGCACAGAGATGATACACATTCGTCTCCATGTGTCTCCAATATCGGGTAAATATGTCGGCCGGTAAATAAGTCGACGCTATATGACCTAGATGTATTTCTCCATTCGCATATGGTAATGCACTCGTAATGATCAAGTTTTTCATGAGCTGTTTTGTAACCAGTATTCAAACGTGATTTGGGTCTGGATTTTAAACTTATCCTTGACAAACGACATCTAGTTTGACTTAAAAAGATTTACCATTGGATTGATCAACACCGATGCCAAAAGAGTTCAATGCGTACTCTGAGATCCTACGATCAATGTGTTCTGGAACGTCATACACTTTAGTCTCAAGTGAGCCCATTTTTTTTGCCAAATAAACTATGGAGAGCATCTGATTCGCAAATGATAATGCCATGACTTCTGGCGGGTGTCCTTCAGCACCTACTAAATTGATCACACGACCTGAGGCAAGCAAGTAGACACACTTGCCTTTAACAATGTACTGCTGAATATTAGGTCTAATTTCCTTTGGTTTCCGATCTTGCGATCTTATGTAATCAATGTCAATTTCATAATCAAAATGTCCTGCGTTACAAAGGAATACTCCATCCTTCATTCTATCAATATGTTCCTTTCTAATTATTCTGTAGCTTCCTGTACATGTAATGAATATGTCCCCGTACAGGCATGCAGATGCCAAGTGAGATACTTCGTAACCTTCCATATGCGCCTCTAGAGCTCTAATCGGATCGATTTCAGTCACCGTAACTATTGCTCCCATTCCACGTAACCTGGATGCAACTCCTTTCCCTACCCATCCATACCCGCACACAATAGCGTGTTTGCCAGGAAGGAAAACAGATGTAGTACGCATTAGTCCATCGACAGTGCTCTGCCCTGTACCATAACGGTTGTCAAACAAAAATTTGGTTCGAGCATTGTTTATGGCTATTATTGGGTACTTAAGTTTCCTCCCTAGTTCCAATTCTTTTAGTCTTGTCACACCGCTAGTGGTCTCCTCCGTTCCTGCGACAATATTATTCGACCAATAGCGGTGCAGCATTAGGTGGAGTTCGGCCCCATCATCAGTAACAATTTCAGGTTTAAACCTTATCACCTTTAACATGTTGTCGTGATACTGTTTATAGGATTCGCCTCTAGTTGCAAAGATCCGTATCTTTTGATCTTTTAGAAAGCAAGCAATGTCATTCTGTATTGACAACGGATTTGCTGAACACAATGCGATTTCCGCGCCCATTGCTTTTAGGGCCATGACCAGCACAGATGTCTCCTTTGTGATGTGGAGGCATATTCCTAGTCTTATTCCTTCCAAAGGTAACGCCTTTGGTGTAGAAAGGTCTTTAATTATGCGATCGATAATTCTCATCCTTGTCTTTGCCCATTCGTGGGATTTTCGACCCTCCAATACTAAACTTGATCTAGAAGTCAATTTATAGTGACTGGGAGATAGATTGCTTAATAAATTATCTTAGAGAATTTATTAAATTAAAGGATTGTAGTTCGTATTTGGTGGCGTTTGATAGTAAATCTATCGATGTTTCGTTTAGAATTGGGTCACCTGTTTCTACAAAGTCACGAAACACTACATAGCTTGATCGCTCAGAAGTCAAGCTCTTTAAGTAAAGATCGAGTGCTTCCTGGTATTTCTGGGGTGGCCTAATGGAGGAAGCCCTGTCTACCAAATGATCATACTCTGATAGAAAGGAATTGGTAATACGGACAAGCTCTGGATCATCGTACTGATCCTTTTCCCACTTCTCAATTTCCTTGTGATAATTTTCAGTTACAGCAGTTGTAGAATCGACTAATGAATAGTAATTCTCCAGGAACTGTTTATCTGCAGTTATTTGTGTACTTGAAAGATAGGCAAGATAGATCCCTGCAGATGCCAATGTCAATATTATTCCAATTACAATAAAGGTTTTGACTCCCTTTTTCGACACGGTATTTCGTAAACTAGCATAGAAAATGTATTAGAAATAAATGTTCCATTCCCACTCTATCATTCAGGCACCAACCAAACTTATTCAAGATTCTCTTCAAAAATTCGATGTCACATAATTTTGCCTTGAATCTATAATGCATTACACCTAAGAATTACATTTTTCAATCTTCTTCCAAAATGATCCTCCGGCACGATCCGCCAATTCCACTGAGTATTTTTTCAGAAGTGTAGTCCTTATTACGTCTGACTCTTTGTACTTTTGTTCCGCTCTGAGGTGGTCTCTTCTAGCAATCATGGCACCTACTTCCTTAGCTTCATCGTCTGAAATATCGACTAATTTCAGACCAAGTAAATCCATAATTTTGTAGTATGCCTTGCCAACTATTGATGCATGTTCTTTACTTAACCCATTGGAAAGTGCAAGCTTGTTAACATGAGTTACAAATTGCAGGAAAATCTTAAGAGCCAAAGATGAGTTTAAGTCATTCTCTAGCGCATTTTTGAATTTCTCAAAAGTTTTCCTCGAAAGATCAATCATCGTTTCAAGCATGTCAGGATTGTTAGTTCCGGCTGCCAACCTCAACTCCCACCCGCAATTTTCGATTGTATTCCAATTGCGCCTTATTTCAACCAAAACCTCTTCCCTGCAATCAAGAGGTTTTGAGTAATGAACTGAGTAGCAAAATAGTCTGATTATATTTCCTCCCCATTTGGCTAGTGTGTTCTCAACAGTGACAATATTCCCTAAGGATTTGGACATTTTTTCATTGTTAAATGTTACCATTCCACAGTGAAGCCAGAGTTTTGCAAAACGCTGATTTGAATAGGACTCAGATTGAGCAATCTCATTTTCGTGATGAGGGAATATGAGATCGTTTCCACCACAATGGATTTCTATGGTACTTCCAAGATACTTTTCTACCATTGCGGAACATTCTATATGCCAACCTGGTCTACCTGATCCCCAGGGACTTGGATAGTATGGTCTTGAAGTGGTAAATTTCCATAACGCAAAGTCCAATGGATGCTCTTTGGTATAATCAACTTCGACCCTCGCTCCGGCTACCAAGTCATTGAGTGATTTCCTCGAAAGTTTCCCGTATTCAGGAAAGGAGCTCACTCTGAAATAGACTCCATTCGTTGTCAAGTAGGCGTGACCATTTGCTAGTAATTCCGCAATCATTCTCGTCATTTCAGCAATATTTTCAGTGGCTTTCGGATATTTATCCGCCTGAATTATATTCAACCTATCAAAGTCTTTTTGATATTGATGTATGTATTTGTGAGCAATTTCTTCAGCACTGGTCGCTTCTTCCTCTGCCCTCTTAATTATCTTGTCATCAACATCTGTAAAATTCTGGACAAACTTCACTTTATAGTCCGCGTCTCTTAAAAGTCTGTTAAGCAAATCAATAACGAGTATGGTCCTAGCATGTCCTATGTGGGATTTATCATAAACGGTAACGCCGCACAGATAAATTTTAATGACACTATTCTGATGAGGAATTTGTTCGATGTTTCTTGTAAGCGTATTATAGAGTTTCATATCCGTGATGCTGGCTAGAGCCTATTCATTCGCTATTTCAAGGTAGATTTGATCTTCAATGACCCTAACTTCGTACGTGGTCAATCGAACACCATCCAGATAATCCAGTAACTGACCTGTTTTGATGTTGTAGTGCCAAAAATGCAATGGACATTCAACTACTTCCCCTTCTATCTTTCCGGGGGCAAGTGAACCATCTTGGTGACGGCAAAGAGCCTCTATCGCGTAATACTTTCCATTAGCATAAAAGAGAGCTATACGAGTATCTCCAACCTTGACTTCTCTACCACCATTCTCCTTAATTTCCCCTACTTCTCCAACTTTCACGAGTGTCATTATTAGAATATTTCCTTGCTGTTTCTTAGCATGTTTCAAAACATATGAATTTAACTAGTAGGGCTAGCGTTCCAAACCGGTTCATGTGGTTTATTTTGAAAGATTGCAATGTTCGTGAATCTATATATGGATGGAGTTGCCTTTAGTTGTTTAATGGACCCTCAAAGCTTGACTCGGGAAGATGCAGGAAATTTGAGGTCATGTGCTTTGTGTTCCAAGAACCTGGACCCTGCTAAGGTGGTTGCATTATGCGATGATTGCTTGAAAATTGCTGACTGCTGCGTCGGCCTGGAACGTGTTTCTGAAACGGAATAAACGACTATTCGACTGTTTTGAGAGTATCGGTTACGGTAATAACACCCATAAGTTCGCCTTTTTCACTTACCAAGACGCATTTTGAAAATCTTACAAGAGGTATGAGTGCCTTTGCGGGTACTGAAATATCTACTATCGGAGGTGGTGGCTCCATTATCGTCGATACTGTCATGCGCTTGATGTCTTTCTGATCTTTTTCGATCATTATTCGGGCTAGAAGGTCTTCGCTTACGACCCCTATCAATTTTGAGTCATGAAAAACAGGGAGTTGGCTAATCGAATGCTTCCTCATTAATTCAATAGCCTCATGAAGAGTATCATTTTTCTGAACAAACATCAATGAACGACTGCATATGTCTCCGGCTTTAATTGAAGACTGTCCCTCAAGCGAATTAAGTACCTCGAATATTTTCCTGGCTGTCTCATAGCTGGGTCTGCAACGTCCAGATTCTATCTGATTAATCATTGACGTACTGATTCCCGTGTGAGTAGCCAGGTTCCTTTGAGTAAGACCCAGTCTTGTTCTTAACTGCTTTATATACTGCAGGTTTGGAAGCATTGAATGTTTGCATTACTTCTGTGGCGTTCTCTTATAATCTATGTCAATAAACAAACCTACCAAGCGTTGGGGTTTGATAACCTTATATTCCATCCATGTTGATGTGATATGTTTTGATTAAA
>JAATVP010000271.1 GCA_014523625.1 Nitrososphaerales archaeon TH5896 | reverse complement strand
TGTCTAAGAACGTTACTTCAGAAAATAAATGGGATTCAGTAAGAAGATATAAACTCACAAGAATGATCAATGAGCTGTCGGGAATTTCTGGACACGGCACTGAGCTTGTTACTGTCTATATTCCTCCACGAAGACCAATTTATGATGTTATTGCTCAACTCAGAACGGAAGCAGGAACGGCTTCTAATATTAAGTCTGATTTGACAAGAACTCACGTTCAAGACGCGTTGAGCAGGACAGTAGAGCAACTGAAGTTGTTCAAGGAGACGCCTGAAAATGGTTTAATCATATTTTGTGGCGCTCTGCCAACCGGCAAAGGTATAGGGACGGAGAAAATCGAAATATTTCCGGTTATGCCTCCTAAACCTGTACAGATCCAACTATATCGATGTGACGACCATTTTTGGACTGATCATTTGAAAGATATGTTGAAGGATGACAAGGCCATGGGGCTTCTCACGATCGACACTCAAGAAGCGGGGTTGGGAGTATTATCGGGTGATAGGTGGCAGGTAGAAGACACATTGACTTCCGGTGTGTCTGGTAAACATAGACAAGGTGGTCAATCAGCACGAAGATTTGAGCGGTTGAGGGATAACGAATTAAATGAATATTACAAAAGAATTGCGGAGAGAGCTCATAGAATTTTGATCGATCAACATAAAGTCAAGGGCTTAATTGTAGGAGGACCAGGACCTACTAAAGAAACCTTTCTCAAAGAAGAATATTTGGATTATCGGCTTCAAGGCAATGTTGTGGCCGTACTAGATACTTCGTATTCTGGTGAAGAGGGTGTGAGAGAATTGGTAGACAAAGTCAACGAAGAGGGGGTTATGGATGGATATCGGTTAATGGAGGAAAAGAAACTTGTGAAAAGATTTATGAAGGAAGTTTATTCAGACAAGGGCTTGGGGATCTATGGCATTAATGACGTTATCAAGTCTCTCCGAAACGGGATCGTGGAACTCGTTATAGTTACAGACGATATTTCGGTTACGGTAATAGAGACGAAATGCAGGAAATGCGCAAACCGCGATATTGAAATAGTAGAGAGACCGCATCTACTTACGGCTAGGCAAGAACTCTTCTCAAGATCATGCAAGGATTGCGGAAACCTTGATCAAGAAATCAGAGAGAGAGACATTGTAGAATATTTGGAAGAGCTCTCAAGTTCAACGGGAGCAGGGTTGGAAATAATCTCAGGAAAATCTGAGGAAGGGGCTCAAGTTTCTAGTCTCGGAAAAGTAGGAGCAATACTTAGATTTAGGCCTACTGCCGAATAAGCAAACAGTTCAAACATTTGATCCTAGACTCATTTCCAGTCTTTATTATACTGATCATGATATCTCTCCAATCTCATCAGGCCCAATGAGGTCGATAAACTTTTAGAGTATAGTTGCGGTATATTCTCTAACTACAATGAATCTTTGTTACATTTGCAATTCAAAGTCTGGAAGCAAATTCTGCCCAGTATGCAATCGGCCAGTATGTAAGAACTGCATGAAGAATTTCCCGTTCTCAGAGAGCCTATGTTTGGAATGCTCAAAGGAAATAAGAACAGGTTTAGGGGGTGTGCGGAAGGATGAAGAAATATTTTAGCGCTTGGAAACCAATTGGGTAATCCAGACCCTGCCAGAATTTTGTTTAGTAGTACCTACATTTGGTAAAATTTCATTTATATTTGTCCAAAAGCAATCATGTTTGGCACCACAGTGTTTCTATGTAAATTGGATGGCAGGATCAAAAGGATACCAATTGAAAATCGAGCGAGCCTACTCAATATCGACCGGAGAATAAGAATGGGTTGACCACTAAATTCATAAGTTTTTCTTAATCTTGCTTGCTAGATCCTCAAGCTCCTTGTAGTCTGTTACCTTCCTAGAAGGCCACTTACCATCCCGGCTATCTTTTTCATATCTTGGAATTATGTGTACGTGAACATGAGGAATAATCTGATTTGCCGCTTTGCCGTTGTTTTGCCCAGTGTTGAGACCCTGCGCGCCAGTGGCATTATACACGGCCGACGCTATGGTATGAACGACTCTGTACATATTCCCAACCTCGACTTCGGTCATCTGAAAGAGGTCGCCATAATGATACTTAGGGAGCACAAGCGTATGCCCTGAAGTGATCGGGTACTTATCCATGAATGCCAAAAATGTGTTATCTTCATAGACTTTCGCTACCGGGGACTGGCCTCTGATTATCGCACAAAAGACGCAGTACGTGTTCGTATTAGACATCTATTGGACTTCTTAATGGACGAGAGATACGTTTATTTATTGTTTAGGCTTAATGGGGTCCTTTCTTGAAAAAGGATCTCAACATCCAGTTTTCTTACATCGCGGCATATCTCATAAATATCATGAGATTATCTTCATAAGATCATGGTAGAAACAGTAGAGCTAGAAACGTTTGATTTGGTCTTCTCATTTCATTGTCCAAAATGTGATTATCTGAACGAGGAGATTTCAGCAAATGATATGCTTAATGGAAATGCGGAATGTGGAATGTGCGAAACATTATTCAAAGTGGAAGGCCTCGATGGAATAAAAATTACCGCAACGATTGAGTAGTTCGATTACTGCTACTTCTGGATCACTAATGTTAAAATAAGTATCGCAAATCCTTACTCTTGTGAACCTACCAAGTCGCAAGGTTGTCGAAGGTAGTGCAAGAGCGCCACAAAGGTCATATTATAAATCAATGGGCCTGACAGACGATGATTTGTCGAAACCGATGGTGGCGGTATCTTCAACTTGCAACGAAGCTACTCCATGTAATATCCATCTCGGAAGGTTGGCACAGCATGCAAAAAATGGAGTAAAAGATATTGGGTGCACACCTAGAGAATTTACAGCCATTTCAGTTTCAGACGGTATCGCGATGGGTCACGAGGGAATGAAAGCCTCATTGGTTAGTCGCGAGATCATTGCGGATTCTATTGAAGTAATGATGATTGCTCATCAATATGACGCCCTTGTTGGCATATCGGGGTGTGATAAGAGCTTACCAGGAACGTTGATGGGTATGGCTCGCATAAACCGCCCTTCAATATTCGTATATGGAGGATCAATTTTGCCTGGTGTCTGGAACGGTAAACAAGTTACTATACAGGACGTTTTTGAAGCTGTCGGTAGCTATGAAGCCGGCAAGATGACTATGGCTGAACTCGTAAGTTTGGAAAATGTTGCATGCCCTTCTGCTGGGTCCTGTGCCGGCATGTACACTGCCAATACGATGGCATCTGTAGGCGAGGCACTTGGTATGTCGCTTCCAGGCAGCTCTACAGCACCTGCAGAAAGCGAGAAAAGAGCGTCAATATGTTATGCAACAGGAAAAACAATTGGCTCCCTAATCGAAAATGACATTCGACCGAAGGATATCCTGACCTTTGAAGCTTTTGAAAATGGAATCGCCATGGCCAATGCAATTGGAGGATCTACTAACGCAGTATTGCATCTGGTCGCCTTGGCAAGAGAAGTAGGTATAAACCTGACACTTGCAGACTTTGAAAGAATTAGAAAGCGAACGCCACATATTGCAAATATGAGGCCAGGCGGATCTTACGTGATGATTGACCTCGAGAAGATAGGGGGTATACCACTAATCATGAAGATGCTTTACAAAGAGGGACTTTTCAATGGCGAAGTGATCACAGTGACTGGTAAAACTATGAAAGAAAACCTAGCACACGTTGAGGTCGATTTGACTGAGCACAGTCAGTTGGTTGCTCCGTTAAGTGCACCATTTCATTCACAGGGAACACTTAAGGTTTTGAAAGGTACATTGGCGCCTGATGGGGCAGTAGTTAAGATTGCTGGTCTCGATGCTGCTCGATTTCGCGGTACAGCAAAGGTGTTTGATGCAGAAGAAGAAGCATTTGAGGCAATCTCAAAAGGACAAGTGACTGAAGGTGATGTGGTTGTAATCAGGTATGAAGGCCCTAAGGGAGGCCCAGGCATGAGAGAAATGCTGGCGGTAACTGCTGCTCTTGTGGGACAAGGGTTAGGCCAGAGGGTTGCGATGGTGACAGATGGGAGGTTCTCAGGAGCAACAAGAGGCCTTATGATTGGCCATGTTTCGCCGGAAGCTATGGAGGGTGGACCTATTGCGATCGTTAAGAACGGAGACCAAATTGAGATAGATATTGAAAAAGGAATGGTTGACCTTTTGGTGGAGAATAGTACAATTGAGGAGAGATTCAAGAGTTGGAAGCCGATCGGAAATCGATATCTATCCGGGGTATTGGCAAAATATGCATCATTGGTCCAGTCCGCGTCTGACGGTGCAATAACTCTCCCTTTGAGAGAGAGGCCAAAGTAAATTTCATTGCTAGCTTCATGTTTCAATGAAGATGTATAAATATGAACAATGAGGTCGGTTATATATGATAAAAATTGGGCTAATAGGCAAGACCAATACTGGTAAGACCACTTTCTTTAACTCTGCTTCCCTATCATCTGCGGATATCTCCAACTACCCATTTACTACGAAGGTGCCTTCGGTGGCGAATGCAAATGCAATTACATTGTGCGTGCATAAGGAACTAGGCGTCAATGACAATCCACGTAATTCGCGGTGTGTAGACGGTTGGAGATTTATTCCAATAGAGATAGTCGACCTCCCTGGATTAATAAAAGGTGCATGGGAGGGAAAGGGTTTGGGTAACCAATTCCTCTCCATAGCCGCCCAATCTGATGCCCTGCTTCACATAGTCGATGTCTCCGGAAGTATTGACGCATCAGGGAGGGTAGCCGAACCAGGTACGGGAGATCCTATTGCCGATATAGCGGACATTGAGGAAGAATTAGTGATGTGGTATCTAAAGTTATTTGAAGGAAATCGTGACAAAATTGCACGCTCGATTCATTCCGGAGTAGACACAATTAATTCCATTACAGAAATTTTTAGAGGAATCGGGGTAAAGGAGCATCACGTGAAGGCCGCTATTATTTCGAATAATCTGACTGATAAAGAGATTGATGATTTTAACTCTGAAATTACTAAGGATTTCGTTTGGTCTTTGCGAGAGCTCTCTAAGCCAACTCTGATAGTCGCAAACAAGGTTGATCTACCGTCCTCTTCAGATAATTTCAGAAGGTTGAGAGAAGAATACAAGGATTTAATCATCGTGCCTGCGAGCGCAGATGCCGAGCTGACATTGAGGAGGGCTGAACATAGGGGGTTGATCAAGTACCTCCCTGGTGACGAACGATTTGAAATTTTAGAGCAAAGTGGGTTGAACGAAAAGCAAAAATGGGCACTCAATTTTATCAGGCGAGACATTCTTGGGGAATATATGAGAACGGGTGTCCAATTTGCGATAAATGTTGCTGTTATGAAATTGCTAAGAATGAACACTGTATATCCTGTAGCTAATCCTTCAAAATATTCGGATAGAAACGGGCAAGTATTACCCGACGTCTATCTCATGGTCTCTGGATCGACTGTTGAGGATCTTGCCAATACAGTCCATAGCGACCTATCTAGAGGTCTTCTCTATGCAGTGGACGCAAGAGATGGATTGAGGCTCCCTGTAAATTATCACTTGAAGGATCGCGATGTGTTATCTATCGTCTCATCGGGTAGAAAGAAAAGGTGACTCCCGTTTCGCCACAACAAGACTATTTAATTTATAAAGATAAGCTTTTATTTCTATTCCCCACAAAGTTTTAGGATTGTCTGATTCAGGAATTCTCGGAGGAGTAGTTTATGAGTGTATGCGCTGCGGCACACACGTAACGGTGGAAGAGCTATCTAGGTTGCCAGAGATTAAATGTATTTGTGGCTTCAGGGTCTTTAGAAAGGCCAGACAACCTATAGTTAAGCAGCTAAAAGCAGTGTAGCTGAATTTCTGCTTCATTTAAAGTACGAGGTTATGTCCATACATTTTTAGCGAAGCTCTGAGATCATACTAGTAGTATGAAAGTGAAGTGTCCGGACTGTGATGGTATCGCTGAGCTATCTGATAGTTTCAGTTATGTACGATGTGAAAAATGTCATTTGGACTTGACTTATGGTGAGTATGTCAGGTACATTGGGAAGAAAAATCCTGTGTACAAGGACATACTAAGCGACTACAAACTAAGGTAGTGCTAGGTTTTAGTTATCAGATGATTTGCATTTTCTGCCCCTACCATTAATTAAACTGTCCAATCAACAAACATAGTGCGATGAACAGCATAACCTTCCTTTTCGAATAGGTAGAGAAATCTATCCGGGGTATGATCTACCTATCGAAGCTAAGCGATTCTTGCGCTTGTCCACCCTTGGTTATTACTAACAAATCTATCCCGTCGCCGCTTGCAGAATCTCTCTGTATTGAAGACCTGATAGCCTTTAAAGCCAGATCCTTCGATTGCTCAGCCGTAATACTTGACTTGTATTCCGAGTCAAGAACACCTAATGCCATTTCTGCTCCAGTTCCCACAGACGCGTAATCATCGGGAAGAACCGAGCCTAATGGGTCTAATGTATAGATTTGCGATTTTGTATCTACTCCTCCAACAATAACTTGTGTTAGAAGTGGGAAAAATCTGCGTTCAAACATTATGACAGACATCAACTTCGCTATGGAATTAGTGGCAACATTTCGCCTTGTTTCAAGTTTTCGTATTTTTGCCAATGCCTCCACTTGTCTGACCAATACTTGCATATCTGCTATCATGCCAGCGCATGCCGCTCCAACACTGTCTGTGACAGGAAATATTTTTCTTGTCTGCTTATTAATAACGAAATTTCCGTAAGAGACCCGTTTTTCAGCAGCTAATGTAACGCCGTTAGCGAACGATATTCCAACTGCTGTAGCCCCTGGCATAAATTGAAAAGCCATTTATTCGTCAATATATCCGAATGTAGTTAGATTTAGTCCTTTCTATCGAAGGAGTTTGTTCGAGATAATGTTGGTGTCACTGCTTCTTGACAACTGAATGATCGTGAATCCTGATCGCTTCAGCGATTAGCCTATTCTGTAATTCTAATGCCTCTTTTGCTTCAGGATGTTTGGCTTCAGCTAGAGCCTCAGCAACTATCCTTATTATATGTCGCAAGAGGAATTCATCGCCTCTTCTGGCCTCTGATCGGTATGCTGAGTTGGCCTTGTTGACAAAAACAACGTTCTCGCTTCTAAAACTGTATCTTGAATCAGTCTCATCCTCATATGGAATTACTTTATATCCGACTTTCTTTAAAGCGAATGTTTTCCTAATGATCGGTTTTCTGATCCTCTTTATTGTGGATATTCCAGCTGGGCGTTGAAATTCACCTTCAATTTCAGGCGACGCCTCTAGTAGTGAATCATAATTCATGCCAAACTTGGAAGATGTGCCTGAACCTGATTCAAGCTCGTTTATCCCTTCGGTACCGACTTCAAGTGTCATAGACTTTCCTCTTTGATCGGAAGCTGAGTCAAGGCTGTCACTGTTCATATTAACTTCTACATCGTTTCGATTCTCACTAGGATATTGACGCTGAACTGTCGAATAGCTATTTTGGCTAGGAGTGCTGATTTCACTTCTGGTAGAAATTCTGCTGCCCGATGTAGCTCCCAAATTATCGCCAGCACCACCCTCTTCCTTAACATTGACTAGCTGAAATCCTTCAATTTCCTCTTCTCCTTCTAAGTTCTCAAATAATGCTTGTCCTAATGCTTTATCAATTTCCTTGTAAATCTTCGATTCCTCTCTAGTAATCAACACATCCTCGTATTCCGACAAACTAGGAATTACGGTGTCCTTGATGAACTGCTTCATAATGCCATAGAAAGCGTGATATTCATCATCCTCAATCAACGCAGATTTGTCCGCAAAACGAGAGGTCAGAGTATCACACCTAACAAACCCAGTTATCCTGCTTAACCTTGAATCAAGATCAAACGAAGTTCGAGTAACTATGTGATTTCGTATCATTATCCCAATACTCCTTTCTTCTTCTGATAGAGGCCTTTTTGCAATGATAATTTCGCCTACAATACGGGGTGATTCTATATTGACAGGTATTCTGTGGCCTTGAATGTCAGGGGGGATGATCATTTGAGCGCCAGCCAGATCCCACTCCTTGAATCTATTGGAGCTTTTCCAATATACTTCGAATAGGGGATAGCGAAGGATCGCCAACTTTCTGATTTCCTTGATTAACTTAATCGGATCGATGTTCACCTTGGAATTGCTTAAAGTCAATTCCGTGCCATTACGGTCCAGGAGCGGTTCGCTAAGCTCTTTCAATCTCGAGTTTCCCTTGTATAGATCATCAAGTGAGGAAGAATCAATCACGATTGATTTTTTGAATCCATCCCTCTTAGTTCGCATTTTCATACTATCGAAGGACGTCAAAAAGGATAAACGACCAGTGCCATACCTGCCAGTCCTGGTCCTCTTCAATCTTGGAGAGATAAAATCATTCTGCTTATGAGGTGAGCCTAGAACAAGAAATTTATCCATTCCGTCTTCATCCATGCCGGCATCGTCTTCAATCACGATAACACCATCACCGACAATAGTGATCAGTACTTTGGTTGCATCCTCGTCAAATGCGTTTTCGATCATTTCTTTTATAATATCATTTGGAGAGACCCATGTCTTAGTTGCAAATTCCTTGAAGAAAGATGGATGCACCTTAAGTTCCACTGTCATTTCTTGTATCATGTACTGGTTCTCCCCTTTATCTATTGCGTAAAATCATTGATATACAAAGGATGATACAGGTTTCCACTACTGAATTGCCAAACTTGCACGAGTGATTACAGTGTCTATTGAACTTTTAATAATTCAGGTCATAATGTTATTAGGATGACGGTGCCAGTATCTATCATTTTTCTTAGATTCTCTCCGAGTAAATCAAACCTAATTCTGAAATATTCGCCCTGGCCTGACTTGATTTTGTCGTAGGCTCTTCTCAAGATACCAATGCAAGTTTCGTTTTCACCTTTCTGAAAATGGACATAGGCAGCGGCAACCAAAATGACTCCATTAAGTAACCTCTTCTCTTCCCCATCTGATTGCTTCCAAATATTCTCCAGCACCTCGTGACATCTCCAAAATTTCTCATTGTTAAAGAGGTCTCGTGCCCTATCAATCGCCTCTTCTTTAGAGAGATCTTCCTCCTGTATCCTTTCGTAACTATCGAATTCAGCAATTGTAGAAATAGCCTTAAGCACAATTCGATCTAACACTTCTTGTCCAGAGACGCTCATGTCGAGTTCAATGAGTCGCCGTGCTACTCTAACGTCTCTTACGATAATATCATCAGATTTCGGAACACTTGTCCTAGCCTGTAGTAGTACTGCGTGTGCATCAGATGGCTGGAACTTGTGGTTTTTCAGATAAAGTAGATATCTTTCCAATATTGACTTAGAAATCGAGGATCAAATATAAATTCATGAAGAATACGAAGTCAGTGAAATCGCAGTGAATTCTCTCGAGTCGTATTTTTACTTCCAGAGCAAAAAGACGAATGGCGTATCAATGGATTGCTCATTGGTCCACATCGTCGGCAATGTAAGACTATCCAAAATATTCAATTTGTGTTTAGCAACAAAGTGGCCCCAACCATATAGACTATGATCCCTGGAATACTGTTTCATAGTATGACTACCCATTAAGACAAAGCCTAGAATGGAAAATGAAATTTCCTGTTGAATCAAGTTCTCTGCTACCGACTCCGCAAGAACCTCCCCCTGTTCTGGCAATCCCGAAATCAGGAACAGTGGTTTTGATAAATTCATCCCTTTGAAACTAGTATTGCAGGCATCGCTGTTCAAGATCTCGAATTCGACCCCGGTCAGACTAATAATTCGTTGTTGCAGTTCTACCAGATTCGAATCTAATTCAACGCTTATCCCACGCAATCCAACTAATTCTCCACAATACGGAATGCGTGCGTCACCCGATCCTATGTCTATTATTTCATTAAAACCCAATAATTTGGCCTTAAGGCAAATGATTAGTGAAGAAATTAGCCAGGTCGGATAAAATGGTTGATAACACGTGTCATATTTCTTACTGCTTAACCAATATTCAATTATTTCACATGAAAAGACCTTACATTTGCAATCCTGAATGTCAATTTCTTTTTGACCAAGGAAAATTGGATTATGGCAAGCAAATTCATCAAGCTTTGAAATTGGGATGTCATTACTTCCCTTGTCACTCAAACAACCTAATGGCAAAATCTCGTAAGGAACACCACCACTAAAATCGCGGCTCTCTGAGTAACTCCTTTTGAGCCTTCTGATTAAACTGGCCAGACCATGCGGGTGCAAAAGGGAGTCAGTACACCGACTCAGCACTAGGACGAAGAGATCTACGATATGACTTGTGCCCACAATTTATGCATCTATATGCATTTTTCTTTTTGTATGTGACAATTGCTTCTTCATCAACAATCAAAACATGTTCAGACTTAGCCATGCAGCGATCACAGAATCTCCTTTCTGTTTCCATAGTTCGACAGAATAATCATTGGTTCTCAGACCAAAAATATGAATGTATATCTAATTAGAATTTGCAAAACCGCACCTCCAAACAACCGCTGAATAAAATCACTGAATTGCCTTATCTTTGAGGAGAAGAGGTATCTCTGCTGGAGTTTTTGCCACAGGAATACCCAGTCGACCGAAGCTCTCAAATTTGGATTCTGCTGAACCATACTTACCGTACACTATTGCTCCGGCGTGACCCATCTTCTTTTCCTTTGGAGCTGATCTACCAGCGATATATGCTACCATCCGACCTGAGATGCCACTGGTTTCCAAATGGCTTACGAATTTTTCTTCCGCATCTCCACCAATTTCTCCTACAATTACTATGGGATCATTGCCATCAGCTGTCCTTACCATTTCGATTGCTTCAATTAAATTGGTACCATTGATCGGATCGCCTCCTATTCCAAGACAGATTTTTTGTCCAAAACCATTCCTTGACAAATTGAAGGCGACTTCATACATGAGGGTGCCACTTCTTGAGAAAACAATCGTTTTGCCTGGGGTAAAAGGATCGGCTGGCATTATCCCTATCTTGATTGTACCCGGAACGATAATTCCTGGCGTGTTTGGACCGACGATTCTTGCCCCTCTCTCTCTAGCATGTTCAATTACTTTCATAGAATCTCTTATGGGCACGTGCTCTGGGATTGCTACAAGTAATTTGATTCCATTTTCCAACGATTCCATTGCGGCAGTTAGGAAGTGGGGTGCAGGAACAAAAACTACGGATATTTTTGCATTTGTGTTCGAGACTGCTTCGCTTACGTTATTGTAAATGGGAACGCCATCAAATGCTTGACCCCCTTTCCCAGGAGTTACTCCTGCCACAATATTGGTACCGTACTCTCTCATTAACCTAGTATGAACAGTTCCAAAACTACCTGTCATGCCCTGCACTATCACAGGTTGTCTTGTGTAATCTGGATCTCCGATACTTCCTACAAGAATCTTCATCAGATCGTAATCATATGTTTGGTGAGTCACAGTATCGCCTTTCCTTCCTGGGACTTT
>JAATVP010000270.1 GCA_014523625.1 Nitrososphaerales archaeon TH5896 | reverse complement strand
TATTATTGTCGTTCTTGTTGTTATTGTTATTGATGTTTTCTAATTGCCAGCTCTTCTTATAATGTGGTAACCGAATTGGGTCCGCACTGGCTCATTTGTTAATTCTCCTTTCTTTAGTTTGAACGCCGCATCTTCAAACGGCTTCACCATTTGTCCCCTGCCAAAAAGCCCTAAATCGCCGCCCCGCTTTCCACTCCCTCTGTCTATAGATAGTTCCCTGGCTAGATCAGCAAAGCTTTCTCCTTTCTTTATCCTTTCAAGGACTTGAAGTGCTTCACTATGTTTTTTCACTAGTATATGCGAACACTTGATCTTGTCAACCATCTTCAAGTCTAAATGTAGCACGTTAGTAATTGGACAAAATAGCGAATGTATACATCAGTTACTATAGAACTAATTATCCCGCAGTGCGAATTAATCCTCTTAGCTTCTCTTTGAATTCAGGAGTAATATCTTCTTCTTTCATTCCATGATCCTTCGTTGCGTGTTCCCCTCCCTTCTGGAATATTTCTTCTTCTGTCTCGCCGGTAACGATGTAGTCACAATCAAATCCTGCCTCTCGACATGCTAAAGTTTTCATGACCTTTTAGCAGCTAATCTAATATAATTAATTTGCTAAGCAAGGAGCACATGTGGTTCTCCAATATTAATTTCGACTTGATTATTGCATTCTATTTGATAAGTTTTCAGAGCAATGATCAGACTTGATACAACACTCATACCATTCTGATAAATAATTCATGAATGGATATGAAAAAAGAGATCCAACTAAAAAGCCTGATTGAAATGCACAAATTCTCTAATTTCTTGTCACTTGTCGCGATCATGAGACTAATGATTATTTTTTCCGTTATTACGACTTGCATAAGTGACTGAAAGAGATAATAGATAATTTGAGTTTAGAAATGTCAAACTAGCTCTTCCCATATTTATGATGATTGACAGGCATTCTGACAACTATTTTGACAATTTGGACAATCCGTTTAGGGAAATCATTTTGACACTAATGTGTCAGTCAAAATCATGTAATTTGTTCAACAACAATTGAGCGTAATAACCGCAGATTTGTCAAAATTGTTCAATACACTTTGTTAACTTCTAACAAATTAGTTATATGATGCTTGCAGTGCCGTTAACAGTGTTAACACACTTCAAACAACCAATTAGAGGACCACGGCAGTCATACCGATAGTTCAGTTAGAAAGATCCCATATGGCAATAGCTTTGGTTTGTATAATCATTCAGACAGAAAAAATTGCAATGGACTGGAGAGTGCATTTTTAATCCAGGAAGGCCTAATTTTGACTCGATAGAATTTCATACAACCAGTTCAAGATTAGTAAGTGTATGTAGTAAATGTCATGGCTTCCCTTAACTTGCAAACATTCATTGATATTCTAAATTTCTATAATAACCGTATGATTTTTAGCGGTTAACGTAAATTAACCAGGGCGAAAGTGTTAAGTATACACGGACAAGACCTGAGTTCAGACTATTTATCCTCAAGGCCAATGGAGTCGAAACACCGAGTGAGTATTTATTATGCATTAATTGTCTTAGAGGTAAAAAAATGAAACAATTGAATATAATTGACCCCGGCCAATTACCTAATATTGGTGTATACTAAGAAGATCATGTTGTCAAGAGTCAACCTTAAATAAATATCAGTTATCAGAAGGACAAATATGAAAGGGAGAGTCTCAAAAGTACTTGTAGGAATAGACGGTTCAAACCATTCATTCAGGGCAGCTGAATACGCAATGAATATTTCGAAAAAATATATGGCAAAATTAATTGCCGTTACAGTCACCTACATCCCGTCAAAATCCAGTATTTCTCAACAAGAAGCTATTGAAGTAGGTGCAGGACTCTCTGAAATGGACAAGGCAAGAACATGGTTCGAATCTTTCACTGAAAGAGCAAGACAGAACAGAATTGAACTAAAAACTGAGCTAGTCAATAGTCAGAGGCCGGTTGACTATGTTATGCTAGAATATGCAGAAAAGGAAGGGATTGATCTAATTGTCATCGGAACAAGAGGGAGAACCGGACTCAGTAAATTAGTACTCGGGAGCGTAGCATCGGGCATCGTCTCTTACTCACATTCCCCAGTACTGGTGGTAAAGTAGTATCAGTTAGAGACGTTCCTTCGAAGAGGACTTTTGCCAACTAAAGACAAATAATTTCTTATTCTAGTTGTGATGCGCCAAATATTTTTTACCGGCTGAATAGGTTCACATAGCACTTGAGGGCAGTTATTCTGAGGTTCGTGTGGGCCAACGTGAATTTGTAACAAAATGTGAAATGAATATTGCTTGGGAAAACTGAATGCTCGTTATCTTATGAAACACTCGAATTGACTAATCATTTAGTCAGGAGCTGATAGATGCACATCCAACAATTTTGAAGTTGCTGAGGAGGTTTATGAATTAATAATCACCTGACAACAAAGCTAGAAATTAATCAAAAATGTAACCTACGTATGTGCCGCAACCTCTTTATTTTGCTTTGAATTCAAAGCATTAGTGTGGCTTTGAAGGATTCACCTATTGTATCTCTTTCCTTAGCAATATTATTAGGTACAATTCTCTATTTCTCAATCAATTCTGTTAAACTGTCGTTTAGTTACGACGACTATTACATTGAGGGTCAGGTCCGGTTCATTGGTACTAACGAGATCAATGATAGTCCCCAAAATCTAGATCTGTTAGAAATATGCTGCGCTTGGTCAAACGCACTGGCTGATGGGATCTTGACATATACTTTGGTAGAAACAGTTAAGGTAGATGAATCAACAAAACTTGCTGTTGAAAATGCGGTTGAAGAGTGGGATTCTAATATCGACGAACTAGAGCTGAGAAAAGTGGAGCAACAATCCATTCCGGCCCCTGATATTCAAATAGCATTTGACAGTCTAAAAAGTATTGAAAACGGAAACCGAGAATACAATTTTGGAAATAATATAGATGAAAACCTAATGGTAATACCCACTGCGGGTTGGACCCAATTTAGATTTACTAATCAAGGACTCGTAACCAGTGTCAAAATAACAATTTCTGACGATGCCTTAGACTACGGTTTTGATAATGACATTATAGAGCAAATAGCAAAACATGAGATGGGACACGCCCTTGGACTTGGACATTCTCATGATGAGGAACGACTGATGGCCGATATTGTTATTGAAGACAGAACGGAGAATATATCAGAATGTGAGATCAACGGCGTACTTCAAGCAAATCAATGGAAGTTAGTGAATACAATTAATAACCCCAGACCCCCTATGAGAGACTATATCATTTGTTGAACTCTTCTCTAGTGCAAAATAGAGATCAAAAATGAAATGACAATATGATTTAGACCAAGATAATTTATCTGAAGTTTTTCTTCATGTATTACTCTGATTCTAGGTCTGACACCATTTCAGATAAGTGGATAATATCGTATGAGCTATTACTTCGCATTCTCAACCGCAATTTCTATTTTTTACATAGCTCAATAGGTAGAAGGGATGTGGAAGAAATGACTCCAATTTGTTGAGTGTCTCCTCCTTTTACTTGCGTCCAGGCGCAGGATCGGTCGACCTCAGGCCGAAAGACAAAAAATAAGCAAAGGTTAGCTCAACTTCGATTAGAGCCAAAATGGGCCAATTACCTTGGGAGCTGTTGTAACTATTACTCCTGAATTCAAGGAAAATATTTTATTGCATGAACACTAATTAAATTGCATGACGAAACAAGATTCTCATACGGATTCACAAATAAAAAAAATATATGAATTGAAAAATATTGCAGTAGTGGGAATGTCAAATAACGAACAGAAAGCAGGGCATTTTGTACCAAAATATCTTATTCAGAAAGGATATAATGTGATTCCGGTGAATCCAACAGTTCCCGAGGTTTTAGGGCGAAAATCATATTCTACGGTGTCTAGTATTCCGGGCAAAGTGGACATTGTTGACATTTTCAGAAAATCCGAAGATGTGCCTCCTGTAGTTGCCGATGCAATCCGCAAAAAGGATCAAATTAAGGTAATATGGATGCAGGAAGGGATCTATAATGAGGAAGCTGAGAAGAAAGCTAAGGAAAATGGCCTTGATGTTGTTTTTAATAGGTGTATGATGGCAGAGCATAGACGACTTTTTTAGCACACTACACCTTGTGATTTGGATCAATTCTTGTCTGACCTTGAAGGGGGATGAATTCAGTTGGATTGACTACAACCATTGTGGATCTGGTATTGAATTCCAGTATTTGATTGAACTGAATAAATTTAAGGCATATGGAATTCGGCCAAATGCCTTTAAATGCAGTTTCTTGATTATAAATTATTATATAAGATAAAAGAGATGCCCAAGATTTTAGACGAATTATTAGACCACTGACAGGGAAGGAGTATTTCAAACTATAAATAACATACATATTCCATTATCACATTATAGTGATATGGTAGGTGAAAGATCTAACTGACCATTAATACTATGCATTCAATCATTCTATTCGAAATTCAAAATTAGATACTGTTCAAATCTGTTCATTTCATTTTTTCCTAACAAAATATCGTCATGGAAGATTGCCTTTCTCCCTTTAGTTACATAAATCTTGAGAACAGACAAATCCTTTACTAATTCTAAAACCAAGTCAGGTCCCTTCGCTAACATACCCTTCTCACCAAGGGCATACAAAGTATAATTGTTATCCTTACCTTTTTCTAGCTTTGGATTCTCAAACACCATGTCATATCTGTTGATGTTATCTTCAATAACTAGTCTCAGTTTTCCTATCTTGTCATCATTTTCCACTTTCAAAACATATCTTTCCAGACTTTCTATTTCGATACTACTCCCAATCTCGGATTCCACTTTATCACTGGTAGTTGGTTGGAGATTTTCATTCCCCTGTCTAGTCCATATCATCCCTTCCTCCGCTACAATTATTCTAAACTTGCCTTGAGCTCCGGATATCTTAAGATGTGAATCAATTGTGCTCTGAAGCTCGGCTGAAGACATTGGTTTTACGGGCCCTCTGAACCATTGATTCGAACGTTCGTCAATATCTTTAAGCCCGCTGTAATGTACTATGTAGCATTCTTTGGCATTCCACCTTCTAACAAGATCGTATGCCTCGGTTATTGAGATCATCCCTGTTTCAGGGTGCTGGTTATAAGTTTCAGTTCCAAGAATTAGTAGGTCTGGGTTCCAAAGTATGCTTTCGTTTGCTTCAGGAAGAGACAAGAAATCCCAACCTACTATTATTTTCCTATTTAGAATGTTTACAACGTAGATGACAGCGTCATCCGAAGACTCAATTCCGTGGTATGCTTGAAAAGCGATTATTGAAAAGGGTCCAACATTAAAAAATTCATTGGGAGTTACAACTTGAAAATCTATGCATTCTTCAATATTGTTCCTTGTCAAAGAAGTGCGTGACAACAAATCCTTCATTATGTATTCCTTGCATGTTCGCGTGCAATAAGCTCTAATTTTGTTCATAGGTGCATGATCTGCGATTGAATTTTGTCGTAGAATAAGTTTGGAAAGGTCGTTTATATGATCCTCGTGTGAGTGAGAAATTAGCAAAGCGTCAAACAGACGAATGTCTCTGCTTTGTAGAGCTGGATTCTCCGTATTAGAGCTTGGCGAAGAGAGTAGCAACGGCGAACCTATTGCAGGAGTAGAATGCAAGTTCGACTGATTGTGACCTCTCTCTGAGAGATATTTTTCCATTCCAAGGTCTGAAAGTCCTTTTTCAACACTACCGATTACTCCCTCCCCGAGATCGAAGAGGATATGAAAGTCTGAATCTAGAGTATTCTGTTTGGTATCCCGTATAAATATTGAACAAGATGTATTTGTTTCCATCCCAGATTGCAGTATCTCCGCATATCTTTCAGATGTTTGTTGATTGCCTAAACGCCTCTTATCAGGTAACACTCCATTAATCCTGACAATTACCTCCCTTTGACCTGGTTGATCATCGCTTAAAGATTGAGATAGATTTTTGATATTTTTGTCATGCGATGAAGTCATGTTCTATAATTGCAGCCAATGATTTATAACTATTATAGGTCACCAACTGCGCCGCTACACTAGATATTCGGTTCATTAACATGGGATAATTTCAAAAATCGCTTTAAGTAACGCTTACCATGAGACACATGACAACCTCAAAAGTGGCTTATTTGCCATTACTGATGGGGAGGATCGCCGATAGAAGTTTAAAACTTGACAATATTTCATTAAAAAAAGTTATTTGATGAATGCTTTGACAATAGAAAATAGCTACAAAAATCAATTGTGGAATACTAGTGAAACACATATACTTTCCGTGACGGGAATGCTCAAAGAATGTGTATTCTCGGTCTTTGAATTGTTAGAGTTCTTCATTATGTCCACAAAAAATCGATTGTGTGTGCCATGATCCAATTGGCTCTCACGACAGTTTTGCAATATTCGTCCAGAACCGAACCAGTCTGGTTAATCCTAATGCTCTTTCCAAGCTCCCATCTTGGCAATATCATCGATAACAGGGAATATCCGATCCTTCCAGGAAACAGAATCACAGTGAAAATACTTGGACGTGTTTTGATACTTGTAGGTCGTCACTAACTTCCGTATAACTCCTTATCAAATGCCAGAATCGCAAGAATCAGCGCCGTAATAGCAACGATCCCCGCAATGCTGTAAAATTGCCATGGTACTATTGGCGTGGAAGCGGGCAGAGCGTAAGAGAACAAAAAAGCAACAAAAAAGAGCACACCAACCACGACACCACTGACAAGTCTCCAATCTGACCGGTCGAACCTGTTAGGAAATCTTATTCGAGAATAAATATCCATCCCTAAGCCTCAAGCTTATTCATGGGTTACAGCTAAAAATTAATGTTGAGATCACCTAATCTTTACACCTCATATCTCTTGCTGATGATTGACAAACTAAATTAAAAGAGGGCTAGCCAGCAGCTAGATTTCTTAACACAAAAGGCGGTCACAAGTTAAGAATAGGGGTAAGACTATACTAACCTTATAGAAGAAATGAAGTTTATAGATTGAAATGATAGAGAGTAAGCAAATCCATATGACCGTTAAAATTGCCAAATGTAATTATTGATGCAAAATACTCGAATCAATATGCAAACCGATATTTTAGAGCGATGAGTCAAACGCTAGCTTTAAACAAAATGGATGGCTCGAGACAAATTACCAATCTTCCAGACGTTTGCGTTCAAGCATAGTTCAGAGACTTAGGATTGATTCATGATTCAGACTAAAGAAAAAGTAGACAAACCTTTAGACTGATTATGTGCAAAAATAAGAAAATACAATGAAGGAATTCTTGTGTCAGCAGCTCTTAATCATGGTATGCGAATATATCGTATTGTGAGACGCAAGAGGACTGGTTACAATATCAATACTTAAGTGAATATCAAAAGGTCAGTGGTATTGCCAATGATAAATCTGGACTATCAGTGGTAAGTAAAGATCTTGAAGTACCAACGGGCTCAAAATACTAACCCCATACTAACCCCGAAACATTAAAATTGATACTGGTCTATTTTGATGGGATTTGATTTCATTTCATCAGTGCTATGATACCCTAATAGGCCTCAGTTTCTCTAAAAACTCGAACCGTACTACTCGCAATATTCAAATTTGGTAAACTACGGTAGGAATGCGATTTGCATGGACTATTTGGACTCGACTTTATTAACAAATGTTCCGATTCAGACTATCCAGTTATTTCAATCATCATTATTGAATTTTTAGAAATGTTAAAAGTATGCTTCTCCCATATTACATCGCTTTAGAAGATTACACCGAAACGGGCTACACATCCTGAAAGTTTTTATAAGTCCCATCTGACTTGGTAATATTGATAAGCCTAGGACTGTTTTTCGTTGTTGTTGCAAGTATTTTGACTTCTTTTATGTCGTATTCGACCAGTCAATTTCAAAATTCTCTTTTTTCCATAGAACCCTTGTCAGTAGATCAAGCTCTCGCACAACAGGAGGGAAATAGTTCATCCGAACCCAGTAACGTGGAAGAAGCTGATAATCAGCAGATTGATGATGGGAACGGTCCTGAAATGCCTGGAGACTCAGGTGGGTCCCCCTCAGAGAATCAGGTAGCCGCACCTAGCGACGGGTGCCCTGTAGATTTTGTATTAGACCCAACGACGGGAGAGTGCGATTCGACCTTAGGCCCTTGTCCTGAGGGCGAAACCAGAGGGGAATCAGGATTCTGTGCAGTGATGCCTGAAAATTGTCCTCCTGGCATGTATATCAATGAGGATCCTCTTTGCGAGCCCTGTCCCACAGAGGGCGATGTTCCCAATGAATGCTCTTCTTCAGAACCAGAACCAGAGCCAGAACCAGAGCCAGAGCCAGAGCCAAATCTTAATAACACTACTAGCCCTGGAAATGCGACTATCATTACCATTAACAATGCAATAGCACAAGCATTTTCAAGTACGACCTATAACACAAATATTCTGCAACAATTGGCGGAGAGCTCTCTTCTTGTGGGTGAGGAGACAATCCCTTTGCAAGGTATGATTAAGGCAAATGATTCAAGACTACTTTCTACTTTTGAACCGTTCCGACTTATAGGTGGTAGTGCAATAGTTTATCTTCCAACTAGCAATATTTCTTCCTCTACCCCAGTTGTTAGATCTTCTTATATAACGATTCCTAGCAACCTTCAGATTATAGCACTCGATGGTGATACTCAGCAATATGTCACACTTCCATCAGTGAAGATGTCAGTCCTGGAGAACTCCTATAAGACCATTCTAGGAGAGGCGTATCAAGGTACTAATCCATTTACCGGAGAGCAAGTTACCGTGGACAATATCAAAGCGTTATATTTACTTAATGAATCTAATCAAACACTTTCCCTTGGGTATGGTAGTAGTGTAGCTCTGCTGACGATAGTGAGGTAAATGGTTGACAAAACAATCTAAATTAGTTCTTATCCAACAAAACAATCATACCCGTCAACGGTTAACAAAATAAGACAAAAGGATCAGCAATCATTTCTAACCTTCCTAAAATGATTTCCGCTACTGATCGTATCGATCCTTCTCTTTACCAAATGACCGGAAAAACATTCCACTAAAGATCAATACTGCTGTTAATGCAGAACCTACAATAGCCCTCTCGAGGGGAATTGAAGTTAGTATGGATATCATTAAGAAGGTTATTACGCCAGCCGCAAGGCTCAGCGGTAGCCAAGTCTTTATTGCAGATGAAGATCGAATCACCTTGTATCTTGTATTATTTAGCTCTGTTACCCAATTTATTGATTGCAACTCAATCACCATAACTAAAATTCAATCAAATATTTTTAAGATAAGATATGATTAAGATACCATGTCTATTGGATCTCAAATCGAAATTCATACAGTTAAAAAGGTAAATCTTAAGGGAGGGACTCTAATAGATGGTTTCCCAAGCGGAGGATTAACAAATTCAATAGCCTCAATGTGTTTCATGAATTCAATAGCCAACGACCTCGTCTCGGTAATGGATTCACCAAGTTTTCCTCCGATATCTATGGTCTATAATGGGATCGCAAATTTTCCTACTAGGATTTATGCAAATGAAGATCTCAAAGTTGCCTTTCTCATTTCTGAACTCAACCTAGATCCGTCATTCTATTATTTTGTCTCAAGAACAATATTACGCTGGGCTAAAGAAACTGGATGCGAATTAGTTATTAGCGCAGGGACAGTGCTTGAAGAAGATTCAAACGGTTCACAAAGAAGATATGCAACTGATAGTGTGTACGGGGTAGCAAGCACGAAAAGAGCTAGAGATCGGATTAGAAACACTGAGATTATACGAGATTTACCTAGCGGGTCGGTAGGTGGGATTCCTGCATTGATGTTGAATGAAGGCATGATCAGTAATTTTGATGTCATTGTTTTGTTAGGAAAAACTATTCAAGATACTCCTGACTATGCACCTGCTGCTTCTGTTTCGGAAGCCATCATGAAACTGGTTCCCGGTCTTTCATGTGATACTGGATCCTTACTAACCAAGGCGAAAACATATGAACAAGATTTGAGAAGGGTGAGGTCTGAACGCAAAGATTCTGCAATAAATCTGTATCGGTAGAAGCGCGGCAAAGAAGACGGCAAGTGAAGAAGAGGATGTGTTTCATCTTTGCCTTGACGGCTTTTGCGGACAGTAAATCAGAAAAGGAGTTGTTGTCCTATACGATGACCAATCCTATCGTCGTAGGTTGCAGAATTCTAAAACTAATGAACTAAATTTAATAGGATTTCTAATACTCTTTTGAATTAACCCAAAATTTTATGACAGCCTATTTAGTGTTGGCCATTGCATCCTCCCATGAGGGATACATTTCCAATTACTTAATCTATTACGGTGGGCAGGTGTCCAAACGGAACAAATTACCGCAATCATTATAAGATCTGAACAATACGAAGAAAATTGTTAACTTGGTTAGTAGTAGTAATAGCTTAATAAGAGGCAAGTTATCATTGCGTATTCAAACGATATTTGCACTTAGTTTTGCAATCGCGTTGTCATTTACCGCTTTGCATGGCTATAACTTTCTTCCCACATCACACTCATTGTCGTTGGATACTGCGCTTGTTTTTGCTCAGGAAGCTGATGGACCTGTACTTAGATATTCTGATGATGCCGGTAATCCAGTATTCAATCGTCCCGGTTTTACTGCCGAAGTAGTAGCCGATGGCCTGTCCTTACCTACTACCATGGCGTTTCTATCACAAAATGACATATTGGTTTTAGAAAAGGATAAGGGGACCGTCATGAGGGTTATTGACGGGGAAGTACAACCTCAGCCTTTGTTGGATGTAAACGTGGCAACAGAAGTAGAAAGATGCATGTGCGGAATAGCTATTTCACAAAATAATGAGACGGGTAAGACGTACGTCTTCTTATACTATACCGAAGCTCAGGGTGGTGATGGGGGTGCTCCAATAGGAAATCGATTATATAGATACGAACTTGTAGATGGGCAAACAGGAGGCTCGACAGGAGTTCCCAATACCGATTCCAGTTCTGCTGCATTAGCGAGTTCTACTTCGTCGGCCAAATTGGTAAATCCTACACTATTACTGGATCTGCCTGCTGTTCCTGGTCCTAGACACAACGGCGGAGCAATCACAATTGGACCTGATAATAATTTGTATATCCCAATCGGAGACACAGACAAAGTGACAGGAGGAACGACACAAACGCAAAACAATGATGAACTTCCCGCTGACGGGTCAGGCGGTATTTTAAGAGTTACTCAGGATGGTGAACCAGTTATAGACACGAGTACTGGAAGTTACATTTTGGGAGATGATTTTCCTTTTAATTTGTATTATGCGTACGGCATACGTAATAGTTTCGGAATTGGTTTTGATCCTGTTACAGGAAACCTTTGGGATTCAGAGAACGGTCCAGGATATGGGGATGAGATAAACCTAATTTATCCAGGCTTTAATAGCGGTTGGAACCAGATACAGGGAGTTTGGCAACGTGGGGAAGGAGACCCTAGAGAAGGACAAAGCTCAGTTGCTTCTGCTCAACCTGAAGGACTTGTTGATTTCGATGGTAAAGGACAATATCAGCCTCCAAAGCTGACATTCCTATACACAATCGGTCCGACCGCTCTCAAATTCCTAGATTCAAGTAAATATGGGGCCGGGTATCAAAACGATCTTTTCCTCGGAGATGTACACGCGGGAAATATATATCATTTCAGCCTGAATGAGGACAGGACAGAACTATTGCTTCCTGAACCTCTAATTGACAGAGTAGCAGATACAGACGTTGAATCAGCATCTGAAGCCATACTTTTTGCGACTGGATTTGCAGGCATATCAGATATTGAAGTGAGTCCTTACGATGGATATATGTACGTGGTGTCCTTGGGGCAAGGCAAGATCTTTAGGATACTTCCCACTGCAGATTTGGATATGTCTGCATCTGGGGATTCTATTCCATCTGTTCAGCTCGCCCCTCCGGAGGCGATTCCCCCTCCTCCCCCTCCTGTAAGTGATGAGACGGTTGAAGATAGTGACGAGGATAGCAATGAACAAGTTTCAGAGGATGGATCAGATGAGGACGGGAATGGCAACAACGACGACGACGATAATGAAAATGATGGTTCCGATGGTGATGAATGAGGATAGGATTATGAGTGATGATAGATTTAATGAAGAAGGCGCTAGGTGATAACTAGCGCATTTTTTTGTGTTTAAATTATGAATGAAAAGGATCATATTTTTGTTGAGAAGTCCTTCCATGAAGAGATATTCGGAAAATCAGTCACCTTCCAGATGGGTCCAAATGAAAATGCTATAATCGGTGTAGATGCTTTAATGTTGATCTTCATTTCGCATGAGGATCGTATGAAGACAAAATTAGTTGAATCATTTGCAATTGCCGCACTACATTCGAATGTTATCGATCTCCGCAGAAAGTTTTTATTATTCACGCTCTTGCTATTGATATGTTTCGCAGATCTTTCATAGTCGTCCTATTAATCGTCGGTATGTCGATTTCGTTGTTAACATATTCCATCACTTTAGGACTGGCAGTTAGTCCTTATTCCCTAAATAGGGTCTTAGCACAACAAGATGGTGGACCACTAGATGTCGAAGGTCAAGAGGATCGGCTGGAAGATCAGCAGGAACCAGAAGCAGGGATGTCTTCAGGGCAATGTCCTCCCAATCAACATAGCATAGGATCCGCTAACGAATGCGAGTGGGACAACTGTGGTTCTGCAACACCCCCAATGTTTCGGAATACACAGTCCGGCAGATGTGTCTCTGATTGCAATGAAGTAGGACAGTTTTGGGTAAAGCAGGGCAATATTTGCGTGCTTGGTGAGGCAAGTAACGGCACCTCAACTCAAATTCCGCCAGCAGGTAGCTCTGTTTTAAACCAAAGTGAAGGTAGTGAAAATGTCACGGCTCAGACCATTGCCAAAAGTGAACGTCCATTGGACAATGCTACTTCGAGCCCAATATCTAATATGAGTTCCATACCATCAACCGTTACGCAAACGGTCGATAACCTCGCCGGCGAACCTGCGTTACCATATGCTTGTTTCTCAAATACATTCACGTGTTATTGTGATGGCACCCAGGATTGTAAGAAGCTGATTTCCTCAGGTGAATGTAAGGCAGAAGTAAGAACGGTTGATGGTAAGCCTGGATTGGGTGAGTGTGAT
>JAATVP010000269.1 GCA_014523625.1 Nitrososphaerales archaeon TH5896 | reverse complement strand
TAGACCTAGATACTTTAAGTTATATTCCCTTTCAAATGAAGGAGATGTTTTGGCGGCGCTTATCTCATCTTGTGTGTATATCTTGTTTAATCCATAGGTGTAATCTAAGAATAATCTCTTATAGAGACAAGTAGACTCAGGTTCTTGCTCTATCCTTTCAAAAAGTCCTTCCGGAGCATTAGGAGTAGATACGAAAATAATCCAAGGACTAGACTTAGCAATATAGCGCTCTGCGGTATCCCTAGCATTGTTCTGTTCACCTATTCTAAAAAAGTCAGCCTCATCCAGATATATGAATGATACGTCCTTTAACCCTCTCATTGCGTCTAGATGGTTCGATGGATAGGCCTCAATATGCACTCCATTAAGTTCTATGACTGTCTCCTTGGTATCAAACGAAGTCGCTGGATTAATCGAGCGAAATAATCCTTTCATTCTATCTATCAGTGTTATGGCTAACTCAATACGGGGCCCTGTAACTATACACATCTGGCTATTGGATTCAATAGTACTATTGAAACAAAGCCAGGCCATATATCGAAGCATGAAATCAGTAATACCTAGACCAGTTGCTTTCTTAATCCAGATGTGTTTGTATTGCTCTAGCCTTTGATAGAGCATTCGTTCGTAATCGAATAATGGAAATGATATGCCATTCTTCTGAGGTAGACCAATAGCATGGTTAAAGCAACAATCACTACTTATTACAGGTTTGATAGGTCTTGCTCTTTCTTCTGCTTCCTGTCCTTCAACAAATGGAGGAGATAAAGAACTAGGCCATTGACAATAAAATGGTAGACCTTTCAGCGATTCTAGGTTTATGTTACTGATATCAGTATCATACTTATTTAGATAGTTACGTAGTGCTTCGAGCGTCATCTTTACTAACATCTATCAATACTTTGCTATTTTGAGGTATCAAACCCCTATGTCTTTCTACAAACTTTATTGCTCTATCAACAACTGTACCACTAGCAATAAGTTCTACTTTCATGGCAGTACATTCCTTAATCAGAGTACGAGATTGTATTAGTATTCTATTATCCTCAGGTTCTAACTCCCACATTTCCTTTGTTATCATATTCAGTGTATTAATAGCACCTTCATATTCAGCAGGTAATCTTTCATCAATATAATGTTGAATATTCTTTGAGGACTCTTGACGCATATACTTGAGGTCTCGGTTTATTATGGCCTGGTCTATCTTCAACTCTTCAGCAATCTGTCTCTGCGTCCATCCTTTGATAGTTAACTCTCTAACTTTATCTCTGCGCCATTGGAGTTGTTGATGACTTATTACTCTCAAGTGATGACTTAACCTAGAATATTCCTTTTATCGGTCGTTTGACATATGTATTATTACCTATCGTTACTGAGGAGTAAGTGATAGTCGCTCCTGTTGCCTCTAGTATTCCATCCTCATTTGGCTCAGGATTATACTTATCATAATAATCTATTGGCTCATTATTAGGGCCCTTATTCCTATCCTCCTGAACGATTGCAATGAAGGGACTAGTCTCCCTGTTGTTAACGGTCGATTCCATTAACTCAGATGTGGCATTAGGCCTATTTCGTCTACGTTCTTCTGCTAACATATCATGCTGCCGTTGCATTCTATCGGCTTCTGTCAGGTCTATAACAGACTCCCTTGACTTCTCATTAATGAGCCTACCGTTTCTCATTTGATATTGGGCCTTTTTGGCATCAAAAGCCTCTTTCATACTATGATATTCTGTCAATCTGTACTATTCTGGGATAATACTTATGTCTCGTGAGATAAAAGAGTAATCATATCAAAATGCTTTGTAGAGACTTTATGAAATCGCCAGAGGGAATAGAATCCTTCAAGAAGGTCGGTTTGGAATACGAAAATACATTACAAGATGAACTATATGAAACATGGTTAGCAGAAACTACTGCAGATAATCTAGAAGAGTTCGCTCCCAATACACCGGAAAAACAGATTGCTACCATACATGTCAAGCAGGTCAGTACGGGAGAATATACAGAAGAGGGTAAACCCGTCTACGAATATTTTGTTGTTTGGGATTGCGAACACACACGTATAGATAAAGCAGGAAATCCGGTATCCAAGTATCTACCAAATCAAGGTATGTATCCAGTACCTAGGCCCCATTACAAACTCGGAGAAATGGAGTTTGGCAAGGCTAAACGAGAGGTAGATTTCATATCAAGTATAAACACTGGATATACCACGAAATGGAATAAGGCTAATCTTTTGAAACTAATCAAGACAATCCCATTAAGAAAGGAAGGCGGAGGCCCCGCTGTTGGAGTAGTAACAGCAGGAGGACTACGTTTTACCGTTGGCAGATTCGAGGATTTGCTAAACAAGACATGGGACGAACTCATAGGCAAGGACGTAACAGAAGATATGTTAGCCACTATTATAAGAAAAAGGCAGGATACCTTATCAGGAGTACAAGAAAGACCAGTAACGGCTAGTGATGTCGAAAAGATGTTAGAACAAAAGCAAGGAGGACCGCAGAAATAAGAAATGGGTATCAAGTTTCTAGGTACTCCAATCAAGCAGTTCGACCAACTATGTTCTGAGGAGGAGATTGTTATGATTGAAATAAAATGTTTCAAGAGAGAGGAAATAGGTTATCCTCAACCTGAAGGAGGAATGAAAATAGTAACTGAGAACGTACAGACTGGTGGTTGGGGTCGCCAAATAAAGTCTTCTCACGACATTTTCCAGGTAGACGATGATGAGGATGATTATCCCGATAAGAATACCTTTAGCGATAAGGTAAAGGAAAGTCTACGCTAAGTTAATAGCCTAATATCATTGCCTGTAACTCTAACTGCTTCTGAACTATTGACTTCTTATCCTTTATTTCCGTACCTGCAGACCTTGCAATAATCCCTGTATGATGCGTAGATGTATATGGTCTAGAACTTGGGTCTAAAATCCACTGTTGCAGTTCAAGTTGCTTTTGTACTTCACACGCTGTTATGGTAGGTATTCCTTTGTAAGTTACATATTCCTGTTGCATAATCTGTTATTCACTCTTCGTTTACTTAAGTTTTGATTATCACTGCCAGCGGGTCACTAAGCGCAGCAGACCATACACTGCCATTATGCGACTTGGAAGTATAGTTACTTGGGTCAGATGCAGTACTATTCGTAGTCATTTCTAGCCCATTAACGGCGTTTGATGGATATTCGATGGATACCATATCTCCGGCTAACATATTCCAACCGTTGTTAAATCTGTTCCTTAATACAAGTTCGGTCTCCACATTGGCAGGGAATGATTCAATAGGGAATGTTCCAATAGTCGCAGCCACGGAATCATCTGAAGCCTTTCTAATGTTGATTGTAATGTTACCCGTTTGTAATCCATATTTCCTAAAGCGAATCCATACACTTTTCACAGAAGAACCTAAACCGGATGCTCCTGTTTCAAATCTTACTGCTGTTCTACCTATTCCGCCGTTATGCTGAACATGGTTAGGACTAGTCCCTACTGCTACTTCATACTTGGTTGTAAGACCGTCATCGTACTGGCCTGATAGTAGTGCTGCTGTTGCCATCCTATCATACATTGACATTTATTGATGGTTATATTAAGGGAGTTATTCAGATAAAACTATTGTTCTTGCTGTTGCTGCTTACGTCGCTGCCAACATAAAATCATTCCCCGACTTATGTTCTCTCTCACGGTATCGTCCCATCTATGTCCGTTGTTCCATGCTTTGATTCCCTTGTTCCAGGGAATCTGGCCTTTATGCCCAATACTCATTTTTTCTTTGGACACATCAGTATGTACTAATCCTAAGGCATGCTTATTACCCATTAGAGCCATAGCAATCTTTTGTCTGTGTTCCTCTGAGAGTCGAACGCCTTTCTTTCCCCCTTCCTAGTCATGGGTCTAAACACGTACATAAATGAAGACATTTACAATCTGGCTTTGCTGCACACATAGAACGCCACCACATTCCCATACCTGTGTCCCTATCCAACGGTAGATGAGATTTGGATGGACATCCACATCTGGTGCAATCGTCTTTGTTTATGTCTGCAGCGGTAGCAACCTCTAATCTCATTTGTCTAATAACCAGCCTCCTGAGCCTAACTTAGACTTAGATTTTTCAGCCGATCCTGCTTCTTCTTCTGACTCTGTTGGAGGAGGATTTAAATCAGTTTGTTTTGTCTGTTCCCGCTGCTTTTCTTCAGTCCAAGCAGGACATTTGTGCTCTTCCATAGCGAATTGGAAAGATTCTAGACCGCAATCATCACAGGTGAATATTTGAGTAAAACCCTTTCGAGTATAGTTTCCTCCATTATTTTCGTACCCCTTGAAAGGTTTTTCCCCCCCTAGGAGGGAGTCATTTCGAGCATTATTGGGGACGTGACCCACTTCTATGGGACTTTCTTCAGTTTGTTCCGTGTTTTCCTGTTTTTCCTGCTTCTTAGGGGGGTATTTTTCTTTCAAGGGGTACCCGTTTATATCGATAAACAACTGCTCTTTGAGTTTCTTAAACTCGTCAGTAAGAAACCAGTTAAACTTTGACTTAAGTTGTATTTTCATCTCAAAGTTATAACCCTCTGGACCTGTAATATCATCCACAAGTTTAGTGGCCTTGAGTTCTGTCATTGTCCTTCTAGCGGTTGGTGGCGAAATATCTAAAGAAGCGCAGACAATGGAAGTTGTCAATATTCCTTTGTGTTCGATAAGCAACTCACAGAGTTTAACTCGCTCATTGGAAGCAGTAGACAGAACGGTATGTATGACTATGGGAATGTCATCAATAGTTATTGAAAGCCTACCTTGTTTTAGGGCATTACCACGGGCGAAGTTGTACATCTGTGTTATTGCCCTGCTTGCCTCTTCGATGTGTGCGAATGTATAGTTGTAATCAGACCCCTGAGTTCCGGCATCCCATACTTGTACACTTGCCCTTAGATGGGCAAGCATCATTGCGAGTCGTATAATCATTCGGTAGGCTTCCGGGTCGTCACCTTCTGGATGCATTTCTATTTTAGGAAGCATTCCGTCCTCGTTATTGGTATCTAGGTCTTTGGCATCCCCATTCCATATCATGCTTTCCGTGTCTTGCTCAGGTTCGATAATGATATTGGGGTTCATTTCAAAATAATACAGGTATTCAAATAATGCACTTTTTACGAGTTGTCTCTTGATATGAAAATCGTCTTGTCTCCTATCAAAGTACTCATTCTCTGTTTTCTCAATGAATGGTATTCTAAAGAAATAGAGTTTGGGACCTAGGTATGACAACAACTTGTGAACTTTGTATGGAATCTCAACTGCTGCACCCGTCCACACAAATAACATCTTTCCTTCATAGCCTCTATGTCCCTGGGCTCCTGAGTCATTTGAATATCCTTCCCCATCTGCTATTCTTGTAAGACGACCTATAACATGATGCAAATCATCTTCCTTAACTGAAAACATTGGCGATAGTTCAGGGGTTAAGAAATGTTTGTTTCTCATCTTTGGAAGCAAATCAACCTTTCTAAGTTCCTTCTCTGTCTTGCCTGAAATATGAGATACAAAAGCCCTCGGACTAAAGTCATCCGTGTAATAGGTGTGCTTATATCCTTTGAATAAATCCACGGCTACAGACTTCATAGAACTAGGAGGACCTAGAACAATCCCAATAAATGGAAGATCTAACCCCTTAATGTTTAGAATTGTCTTGACTGTCAAGGTAAACTGTAGTGCTGGCCAGAGTTCGGGTAAGTTCTTTAGCGTTACCTCTTTTAGGTTCTCATATTTGATTTTAAGTTCTTCATAACTCCATTCTTTATCGCTCTCTGTCTTGACAAACTCATCTATTTCGTCCCTTGTCTCTCGGTCATACTTGTCTGTATCAATACCGTACTTCTTCCCGGCCATGACTATTTAGAGACCTCCTTCATTTGCAGTCTAACTTTGCCCTGTCTGTTAGGCTTCCTTAACCATGATTTTCTAAACTCTACATACTCCCGTAATGCTGATTCTGCTCTCTTTAGACGTTCTTGTCTTTCCTCATCCTTCGCCACTAATTCGGCTACGTATTCATCACTGACATGCTTAGCATTGATGAGTACATTATCCATATTCGGATTCTCTCCGTCTGTTGAAATATGGCCGTATTCATCTGCTATGTCATACCATCCATTAGCAGACCCAACTGGCCTTATGAAAATATGATGTGTTCCATCACTCTCATCATAAATCTGAAAAACGCTTTTATGTTTGGCTACCGAAGAATTACTAGTCATAATCATTTAAGCCTCCTGCTGAATGGTTGTGTCTGCTCTGGTCTGTGGTTGGCGGGTTGCTGGGAAAGCGAGACCCCCAACTTTCTTTATTATCACTTTGTTTTACTGGCGCTCCGAGCCCTAAGATAATAAACAGTCACATAACTCTTACATTGTGAACATGTGGAAAAGTTGGCATTGCCACGGTACTCCCATATATGAGAACACTTTGGACATTGTACTGTGGGTATGGTTCTTTGGTTCTCTTCGAGAACTGGCATAACTAACTATCACTATCCTAATGGCACTAGGACTTTTAAATATTGTTGTCTGTATTGTCCCTAAGGCATTAAACTCATAGACTACGCTATTTAAGCCATCCTTGCCGAATGGTCTGATCCTTAACAGCATCCAGAGTATATTTTGCAGCGTCATGTGAAATCAGTTTAGCCTTAACCTGCTCATTTAACACTGCTTCAAGTACATCAATGAGAAAGATTGCAACCTGTTTACGTTTACCTGCTATGTTATCTGGCATCTCTAAGTTGTTGTGCTTGTCATCTTTTCTAGTAAAGACACCGCATATTCTAGCCTAGCCGCAATTGTCTTCAATTGTGCAGATTCAGATACTATGGTAGTACTTCCTTGTCCTTGAAGTTGTTGCTGTTTGGTCTTATGCTGGTGTCCGGTCCCATCCTCTTCGATATACACGGTTTTGCCTTGATCATCTTTGCCTGCCAAATACACCATTGTGTTCGGAAAGCCGTTATCTCGGCATTTGAAGCACTCGTATGGTTTTCTGCTAGCCATTCTTACCACTACTCCTCCTCCTCTTCCTCAGTCCCTTCAAAGATAGCACACGCTGCGATATGAAGGCATGTATTATCAGATGAGTATTCGAATGCCTTGCAAGCGCACATAAAGCAATCAAACTCTTCATTCTACCTTACTACATACCACTTCTTGGGCGTCGAGTAACTGGAGACCATCCAGATGTTTCTGGATTCTGCACACGGTGACCTTCTGACCTTCTTGTTCTGCACTAGATAGTTTGCTTTGTCAAGCATCCTTTCTTGTTTCGTTTGAATCTGTTTTTGTATCTGTTGATTCATACTAATGTAGTGATATCACTACCATGCTTATAAAGATATACCAATATCGTTATATAGCGATATCACTAACATTGATACTAGAAATGTTCAAATGTAAAGGTGAAAATCAGAGGAAGATGGTTATCGTAAGGAGTTCGTAGTTAAATAATGGTTAGCGATATATACCAAAGTAGTGATATGGGTTTGACTGTAACAGAAATGGTAGTAAAGCGGACACCGACATCCATCAAGATAGACGAAGAACTCTGGGAGGAGTTTAAGATCCTTGCTATAAAGAAAAAGACTACTGCGACAGAACTATTAGAAAGAGCAATGCGTGATTTGTTGGCTAAAGAATCCAAAGGAAAGAAATAACGCTCAGAACGTCGCATACGGTATGCAACATTAATATGTGGGTGCATACCTAGGTATGCAGGAAATGAGCAATGGTATCTAAAAGGAAACGTAACCATATAGAAAAGGCAATGAGGAATAGCAAAGGAGCAAGTCAGATATTACTACAAGAGCAGAAACCCACATTTTACGAGGACGAGTTTACAATCCACAAGCCTATTGAAAAAATATTAATGAATCTTGTTATCGAAGCAAGAAAACTTGAAGTAAATAAAAAGCAAATGGTCAACTCTACAGCCTGGCAGATTGAGAACGAACTAAAGAGAATGAACAGACCTGAACTTATATGTCATATCAGCGATGTTATGCTGAGTGCATTAAGACGGAATAAGGTAAACTGGAGTATAGCATATCTTAGGAAGGTACTACCGGAAAAGTACAAAGACCCTGCAAAACGTAATGCTGCTTTAACTAGATTCCAGAGGGCAGGACCACCAGGAACACCACCGGATACAGGCCTGACCGCAGAAGAGTTAGAACCTTTACTTAACAGGAAGTCAACAATCGGAAAGTATACAGTTCATTGTGACCTGGAACTTGGAGATAATACCGGTTTGTGGGTAGAATGTGTTGCTGCGGATAGCGTTGATGAGACAGGCGAAATACTAAACTGTCCATACCTGCCTGTAGTAGTACATGTAGATGCTACTGCAGAGCCACCTACTGCAACAGTTGAACTTGATGAGGATGCACATGATGAGATCCTAAAACGGATGTTTTCTTCTAAGTCCAAGCCTAAAAGAAGAACAAAACAATGACTGAGAGTTATGCACATAAGTTTATCAAGCAAACTTGAAATATTTTAAGCACCTAGATTATAATCTGGTCTTACGGGTGCTTGCGTCATCTGTAAGAGCAATACCGTCATAAAAGCAAATGAAGAATAGGCTGCGTGTAATGTCTAACCCCAAATCATACATACCTGTCGTTTGTCGTCGTCACTGATTTTCCATAGGCGACGACCTGTGGCAATATCAATCAATCAATCAATCTTGCTTTCTTTCTTCTTCTCCTTCTTCTTCTTAGTAGTCATCCATTGCTTGTAAGTTTTAGAGTTATAGAATGGATGATCTTCCCCTCTTTGTTGAGGGTCAACAAATGAATCGTTATGTTGGTCCAGGACTGCTGCCGCAGTCTCTTGATACATATTATTGACTAGTATATGTTTAAGGTCCTTATCGTCTATTGCACTAAGTGTCTTCTTAAGTTCGAGCATTTCCTTTTTCAGGATACCCCACTCTTCATCACGTGCTTTTAACTCATTTTCTAGTTTGGTATTACGTGCTTCCACAAGAGCAATCTTCTTGTCCTGCTCATTTTTTACTACTTGCAGTTCCTTGTTTAGTTTCAATGAATCATCGATGGTCAGATAGTTGATTGCAGGTGCCCACATCTCAAGACGTTCATTAGGAGAGAGTCTATCGTAAGATGTGTCTAGACCTCTGGAATGTCTATGACCAGAAACGAACTCCCGAACCTCATAAGGTACTTTGGTTTTAATCAACTGTGTGATAGCCCATTTTCTTAGCCCGTGCGTCATTGCGACCTCTCCAGTAGTCTTAAGGCCTGCTCTCTTTATCGTCCTCCCTATTGCCTTCTTGAAAGTGTAGACTGACAGTTTCTTCGGATTGAGAACATCTTCTTGGCTGAACTGTTCTCTGATTAGAGGAGCAGTATTCTTGCTGTTGATGGACACATTCTCTCCTTTATCGGCTCTGGATGCTAGATATCGGTCGATTGCCTGCCTACATTCTGGTGTGCAAAAGCAGTAATACTTATTCTCTGCTGACCTGTTGTAAACCCGGATTTGGTATAACTTCTCTACACCTGCATCACCATCAAGTATTTCACCATGGGGACCGATAGACTTTGGAATCAAGTCGCGTAACTCCAACTCAGGGATAGCACCTACTCGCATCCCGGTTGAAGCCATGAGGTAAATGACTGCTCTGAAACGCTCATCGGTTGATTGCCTAAGCAACTCTTTTATCTCATCTTGGGTGTAAGCACGGTCTTCTGTATGATTTTCATCTCGCTGGATTTGCATCGAGATTTTCTGTTTGTTTATGTAAAGATCGTTCATCATACAGAAGCGGAATATAGCAGACATGGCCATCTGAACTGTACGCTTCTTTAGTCCCTCCTTTGTTAGGTGGTCAAAAAGGTATTCGATTATCATTGACTCTAGTTTTTTAGTGTCAAATCCTAACAGTTCTGAATCCTCCTTCAAGTCAAAGTATTTGAGGAACCGATTAAAGTGCCAGATGTACATACGTTTCGTCTCATCTGATTTCAGGTATGCGTCAACAGGATAGACTTCCCTTTGCTGCTGTTTACTAATAGTACTACTAATACTACTCTTACTCTTGTGTTTATACGCCATAATGGACACCAAACATATTTAGAATAACTTGTATTTAAAGACAATAAAATCGTTATAATAGGATATTTAGAGAATACTGATTCACTTGAAAAGTTGCTGGCAAAATTCCTATAGGTTCTCCATCGATGGCAACTGTTATGTCTCTTTCAGTTGATTTTATTGATACCTTCCTAGCTTGTTTGTAGATAACATCGGCTTCATCTGCATAATTACCTGTTTTTATATTTGCTAAATTATCAAGCATTTTAAGGCTACCTGAATCTCTTAGAATTACAACATCTAATAATCCGTCTGAAAAACTTGCTTCAGGTGCTGCCATAAACCCCCCACCAAGGAATTTTCCGTTGGCAATTACACCCATCGTAATTTTTGTGACTAATTTGTCTTTTCCATCATCAAACACTACCTCACAGTTATTGCTTTCGTATGTGGGCAAAGTAGCTATGACGCTAGTGATTGTTGATACCATGCGATTCTTAACTTTACTTCTTACTTTTTTTGACCTATCTATAACTTCGGCGCCGAATCCAATCTCGGCTGCATTCAGAAATGCTCGGGTTAACACCTTTGCATGGGTGGTAGGATTGGTGACAGTAGCTGTTAGCACATCAATCTTTTGTGTACTCCCTCGCAGATAATTATGACAGCACTCGTCTATGCCTTGAGGCAAATTTAGAGATTTGGCCAACACATTCCTTGTACCGCTAGGAATTATGCCGAATATGGCCTCTGAGTTTATGGGCAGCAGAATGTCAGGTTGAGGGAGCTCACCTTTATTTTCCTGATTGCCATCACTATTCGTAGAATAAGGAAATGGTTTCTTTTTGTCCACTTGTTTTCTTTCAGTCAAGAAAAAACCGTTTGCAACTTCATTTATAGTTCCGTCTCCTCCAATCGCAATAACCTTTTTAACTCCTCTCTTCAAAAATTTTCGTGTAAGCAGGGTTCCATCTTTGGCTTTTTTTGTGAATACAACTTGGGAGTTCTTGCCAAAAGCATTTTTTATCTTGATATAAAGATTTTCCCAATCCTTGCCAGTCGAACCGCTCGAAGAAGTGGGGTTACTAACTAAGAGAGTATCAATGTATTTCGATTTTTTCCCACGATTTTGTTCAGGGTTGAGACTTGAAGTCAAATGCACTGATTCTTCTTCCTTTTCTGATAGCAATATCCATCATGATAGTATCAGGTGTAATTCTTAAGTGTAGCTGCAGAGGGAGATCTTTCAAATTATTTCTGAGCACAGTTGTATAGACTTGCCTACAATGGTTTGTCTTATTGTCGCCATTCATTATGCACAATTGACTTTTTCTATTTTGCTCTTTTCCAGAGATAATGTATACGGGTCAATGACTGAGAAGATTTGGTACCGATATTGTCGATCAGTGACACACTTTGATTTTATAATACGTCCGTACTATCACAGAAGATAATTGAATACTTATAGAATAACTTTAACAATAGTTTCAAAAACGACCTCGACGAGGAAATGGGTGGATGGAATTTAATAGAGTCGTTGGCGATACTGGCGCATACTGTTATCATCTGAATCTCTGGGAGTGAAATCTTCTGCATATCGCGCTCCTTGATACTTTAAAGAATTGCGCTGGTTGAATCAACACAAAACATATTGGTACGGTCTGGACCCAGACCGTGGTAAGGATTCAAATTTAAATAAATAGTGGGTTTAGTTTGGTTTGCCGCTCTATCTAACATACAAGATTTTCAGAAATTATTCTAATGTATAATGAGTCATGTATGAACTTCTGACTCTTGTAATATTTGCATACTTCGATACATTCAATAAAATATAAACCCCATCTAGTCCCGATTTTCCCTTTCAACCAATTCTTGGATTATAAATCTATGACAATCTTTATCCATGCCTATACAATGACACAATAGCGTGACAACTTGATCTCGACTCATTTGTCCTAACTCTTTGATTTCATCTAATGCAGCAGGATTATTCTTTATTTCAGACAGAAAGCGTTTCTTATACACAGACCAGTAAGGAGTTTAATCATATACTCCTTATGGAGTTCTCTACTAGGAGCAAGTTCTTTCCACCATTCATGCCAATTTTCTTCAGATTTTGGAAGGTATCTTGGCCTATATCGTGCAATCAGTATTCTGAATCCATCTTGCTGTTTTGTTGGTTCCTTTAGTGATTTGAGCTTCAAGCCAGGCATTTTCCTGTATGTAACACCTCATTGTTATCCTTCTAATATTATTTGCTGTTCAGTTGCTTGATACAATAAGAGAACTTTAACTGATATTTGGATCGGATCCTACTCGATGCTAATTAGCTCTGTTGTCAACCTGGTTAGTCGGAAGCTCATAGTTCTCTGACCTGTCTTTTCATGAATGATATAAGATATAAGATAACGAATATTTTCTCGAATTATCGGAGCTATCGAAGTAGGATGATACATGAGAACAGAATTAGAAAGTATTAGAACTAACTGTCTATCTTGTAATCACTTATTACCTAGATTTGTTACGAAACTTAACTTAATGTACAAGAGGGGTCATTATGCAATAAATTAGAATCATCTACTTGTACTCTCTACATCAACAAGTATACAAATCAATATAACAATGCATATGTAAAACCTTCACTTGATGCTTTTGCCAAAGGTGCATCATAGTTTTTTGTCTGCTATAATAGTGAAAATGTTCCTATCTATGCAATTGGTACTAGTCAGCAATACCACCTTTGGAATTGTGCTTTTTCTTTTCATTTAGTCTATCCTGTATTTGATAGTCAGTTAGAAAAGAATGACGCAAATAGAATAATAAGAGGTATTGGACGTTTATAGATCTATATGAAACTATGCTG
>JAATVP010000037.1 GCA_014523625.1 Nitrososphaerales archaeon TH5896 | reverse complement strand
GTGCTGAAATTCGATATAATTTAGAATTGTCTCAAGAGGAGACAAGGGCTTCACTTTATTTTGCTTTGATGCAACAATCACTAGCCCTTACTCTTTTGTACTGCATGGAGCTTATAGAGAGTCAAGGTGCTGCTTCATTAAGGGCTTTTCTAGATAGAATTGAAAAGGATAGTAGTATCTTTAGTAGTAACAGCAATACAAGAGGCGGAGGAAGTAGCAAGGCTCAAAAATCATTAATAAATGATTCTAGAATAAAGGAAATTAGAACGCTTATTAATACTTTAAAAATAGAGCATCCAAAAGTCAAATGTTTAGTAGAAATCCTAAGAGGAAAAATGCCGGAGCAATATGTGCAGCAACATCAACAACATTTTGCCCAAACCGATAATAATAATGATAATAACAAGAATCATAGAGTTAAGAAGTTCAATTATAGTGATTCCATTATCAATACTACCATTCCCACTAAGTATAATGATACTATGAGAGCTATTGTTTTTACTCAATATCGTGATACTACAAGATACATAGTCGATATTCTAAATAGTAATAATATAACAGCATCGAGATTTGTTGGTCAAGCAAGAAAAGAAGGTGATATTGGAATGAAACAGGAAGAACAAGCTCAAATGTTAGAAGCCTTTAGAAGAGGTGAGTTCTCCGTGCTAATAGCAACTTCAATAGCTGAAGTTCTGTCCCAGCATTGTTGAATGCATAATCAAGCCTACCATGGTTCTCGATAGTCTTCTCTACCAATAGTCTAACATCATTTTCATTTGTCACATCAGTCTTTACAAATATACCATCACTTCCAGCCTCTTTGACTAGGCGAACAGTCTCTTCTCCCTCTTTTGCACGACGTGCTGCTACCATTATCTTAGCTCCATGTTCTGCGAGAGCCACAGCAATTGCCCTTCCAATACCAGAACTGCCGCCTGTTATGATTGCGACTTTTTGGTCTGTCATACATATTTTAGAAATTCTGGCATTATTTATCGTTGGCGATTAATATTTAAGGTTTTATGGTTAAATCCTAAATACGATTGATACACTCATTAACCAGATTAGTAGATTCTATTTATTTATTTAGTTCTCTATGATCACAGATATTATCAATCTCGATATTTTTCTTTCCCACATTTACACGTCAGCCATTTTATCATATACTCATTGAGTTGGCTATAAGATCTTTTATTTTATCACATATTCGAAATTGTAAAGTTACCCGTAACTCAACAGTCTCTTTGATGGTATCCACTTCACCATTAACAATCCATTTACCACTATTTAGATGCGACAATCAAGAAGTCGATGTCTACATAGTACCCCTCAGCATTGACTTTTGCGATACCTCTTTGATGCAGTTGATCGTTTTCTTAGAGCTCTAGTCATATCGGCTTGCTATCTCTTGTTACGACTATAATAGTTTTTAATTTTTGTTCATACTTCTACTATATTTTAATTAAAGTCCATCAGTGATGCATGGTAGGACTAATAAATAACTAAGCCCTGAAAGAGTAAGCTATTTCCATTCAAAATCCGCTTTTATTTCTTTTTCCCATGACATGTCTTGTCTTTCTAAGCCGTAAAACTTGATATCTGCAGGTCCGGGATAACCAGGTAAGTTTGGATGCCTAGTTACAACGTGACGCTCATATCCATCAACCGATCCAAAGTCTTTACTATCACAATAATAACATCTTGGCGGGAAACTACTCATCATATTTCACCTAACAAACACCCTGTTATTGTAGATAACTGAATTGATTCTGTACATGATCAACATTATCAACTAAGTGACTTGGTATCAACCACAAACCGGTATCGTACATCGCTATTAACAACCCGAGGATAAGCCTCATTCACTCTATGAATTGGAATAAGTTCGATGTCGCTGGAAATATTATATTTACTACAAAAATCAAGCATCTGCTGAGTCTCTTTTATTCCACCTATACCAGAGCCTGCAAGACTACGACGAGCATTGATAAGTGGGGAGGCACTAAACGGTGTTTCTTTCTCAGGAAGTCCAACTACGATCATAGTCCCGTCGAGGGCTAGCAAATTAAGGTAACGATTCCAGTCAATCTCTACTGAAAGTGTATTAAGGATTAGATCGAAATATCCTTCGAGTTCCTCAAAGTTATCTTGACCAGATGGAGATGAAATAGATGCAACATAAAATTTATCTGCACCCATCTTCTTGGCTTCATCTTGTTTTCTTGTAGAGTGACTTAGCACACTGACTTCTGCGCCTAATGCATGTGCGATCTTGACTCCCATGTGACCTAATCCACCCAGACCTATGATGCCAACTTTTTTTCCAGGACCCGCTTTCCAATGTAGAAGAGGAGAATACATGGTAATACCTGCGCAGAGAAGTGGTGCTGCACTATCCAATGGAAGATTATCAGGTATATGAAGCACATAGTTTTCGTCAACTACAATTTTATTCGAATATCCTCCTTGAGTTCGAGTTCGTCCATCTCTTTCAATTCCGTTATAAGTCATGGTTGGTCCTTCTATACAATATTGTTCCAAACCTTTCATACAAGGACTGCACTTACGACAGGAATCAACTAAACAACCGACGCCCACTCTGTCACCCAATTTATAGCGTGATACATTTGCACCCACTTTCGTTACTATACCTACTATTTCGTGTCCTGGAACCATAGGAAATGTTGATCCTCCCCATTCATCATTTACTTGGTGTACATCTGTATGACAGATCCCACAACATTGAATGTCAATTATAATATCATGATTACGTGGATCTCTTCTTTCAAATGAGAATTGACGAAGTGGTGCTTTTGCTTGATGAGCTGCATATCCCTTTGTTTGGATCATCTTTAATTCGATCGTGTAGACCCAGTTAAGAACGTAATCTACGAGAACTAAGAACTTTGAGTATGACTACGATCTTGTCATTAAAGTACAAATATCAAGCATCAATACGTAGCTAAATCAAAAGCCAATTACAATAAAATATATCATCCTAAAAAATGGGTTACGATGGAAGATTCGGCGTTATCTGCGGTGTTTGTGCCGGAACAAAAGTGCTACTAAACTGTTGAATTTACTGTCAATATGATAATAATCATTAACAATACTCTCACACTCACGATTATTGTTACCGATTGATTTTTTTCATCAAGATTTATCTTCAAAAGTTTTAAATTCTAAACTCTAGAGAACAGATATTATTGGGTAATTTTTTCTTTTACCTTTCTAATATGTGAACATTCCGTTTGTTTAATCGCAAACCATTTACATGTACAAAGATATCGTTGCTTTCTAATGCTAAAATAGACATTATAAGTTCGGTTCTGGTTTGTATTTGACTTGACAATATAGCCTCCTTCCTCTGGGTCTTCTGCCACAGCCACCAGTTATTTCACTATCCCACTAAAACGACAGCATTTTCACATATAAAGCTATTTAAATATTTAACGTTTAACAATACATTTAACGATTTAGCATTAATACCAGCATTTGAAGTCTAAAGATATCTAGAACGTTGTTTTCCTTTTTTTGTACTTGATAAAAATCGATGTCCAATTTTAGATTCTATTTAACTGATCTCAAATAAGAAGATTTGAATTGTGTGAATCTTGAATCCATCTTAGTACGCTATGTAGTAAATATATGATCTGTGTACATTACATTATACCATATGTGATACTGACACTAAGTTCTATTCAGTCTGTAATAATTAAATTCATCCATTAGAGTACGACAAATTGAATAACAGTCTGCTGGACTATGATTTATTGCATTAATTCTCTCCCCCCCTTCCCTTGATAAATTTGATTTAATTCAAATTCTTCAAATAATTGTAGATATTGTTTTTACCTTAAAACAGAACTTATAATATGGATATAGTCAAATCAAATAGTGAATCATACTTGATCAAATAGGCACGGCTTATTCAATACACGTACCCCATGAGCTTAATTTGCTAGAATTCACTGTCAAGTAACATTAGTTAAAATAATTTGATTTGGATGGTACAGTATCAAGATGTTATTCGATATCCCATCCAAGACATCCCAGCACATCTCAATGCTATCTTTTTCATTTCAAGACCCAAAGCGAAAGTATTGATGTAATAAATACCCGACTCCAATTAGAGCGAAAAATCCAGAAAGGGCCAACGTAAATTTAAGCAATTCCTTTTTCGATATCCATGTTATACTTTTACCTGTTTTAAGTGTATTTTATGTATCTCTTAGCAGAATCGACGGTCATTCAATTTAGTATGATTGTACTGTTGGATCGTTATATCTCTCATTAGTGGTCTTCTATACGCTCAACTCATTCGTGGTCATCGATAATATCAATCAAAATATTTTAATTGCTCAAAATTTGAGAAATCGATAACTAGTAATGTGCAGATGGATTGAGGTATTGAAAGCAGGATCCAACATCTCTTATAATACTCTTATTCAATAACCTGGTCATTTTTTTCTTAATAGCTTTATATTACATAAGGTGCAATACAAAAAAAATTTTGACACGCATATCAAGATTGATTGATGTGGGGATTCATGATCACATGTAATATGACATATTCTGCTTCTTCAGATCATAGAGCTCAATATCTGCCGGACCTATGAGTACACATCGTAATTCATAAACCTCAATTCATCTGTCTATCTTTATAAATATGTAGTAGTTATTTACGATATGTCAGATGTTTTCAAACAGACAGAATCTGCAGTCTTAGTATGCTTTGGCGTTTTGCTTATTACGAGTTTTACTTCTATTAAATATACAGGATTTGCCAGCCCGCAGAACGGGATTTCGATAACATCCGACTCATCAGATTTGATGCCAGGAAATAATACGAGAATAGTTTTAATCCATGGAGCAGTTAGTGATGGCTCTGTATGGAATAAGGTAATACCCATTCTAACTGATGCAGGCCATAGAGTTATAGCTGTACAGCTCCCGCTTCATTCTTTGGGAGATGACATTGCTACTGTAGAGCGTGTAATCGAGCTAATTGGAGGACCAGCAATCCTTGTCGGACATTCATATGGTGGAGAAGTAATTACAAATGCGGGTTATAATAATTCCAATGTTACAGGACTTGTTTATCTTGCCGCCCTTGCTCCCGATGAAGATGAAACGGGTAATGATTTCTTCGAACAACTCCCTGAGGAGTATTTGAAAGGATTCACTGAAAATACTCAGCTTGATAGTGCTGGATTTTTGTATTTTAATCCAAACAAATTCCATGAATTATTTGCTCATGATGTTGATCCGGCCGAAACTGATATCTTGGCTGCGGTGCAAAAACCTTTTAATCAATCAATTGGTATGGAAAAATCCGGTCCTCCTGCATGGAAGCAGCTTTCATCATGGTATCAGATCTCTGAGAACGACCATCTTATTCCACCTGATATACAGCGGAATTATGCAGAAAGAATGAATGCTACTACTATATCACTAAATTCTAGTCACGCATCACTTATATCACATCCAAATGAGATTGCTGAATTAATTTTAAATGCAACAAAAGCCAGCGATTCGACATTGTAGACTGCACTTGAAATTGAAGTCGGTAATAATACTAAATGTGTACTATTTAAGTTAGTAGTATTTTAGTATTTTGCTTCATATAGATCCATTGCTGATTGCTCCACGCACTAAAATGATATTAGTGTTATTTGCTAGAATCATCTTATATAATATTCCAGATTCAACAGCAGCAGTCTTGTTCTCCAAGCTGGCTGAGCTAAAAAATATAGTTACAACAAAACTTGAAATAAGAAAAATACATAAATATATTAGGGCTGAAGATTTTGTTTGTTGAAATAATTCTTTCACATGACACGTGACGAAATCATGTTTATAGGGTTTATAAAGTTAGTGAGTGCGAACTTTACTTTCCTAATAGCTAGCTCGGTGCATACATCTGCTTTAATAATTCGAGTCGAAGAGGGAGAAGATAAAGACGGTGCAAAACGTATGAGGTTTACATCATCGTCTCTTCAAAACAGCCAACATCATATTTTTTATCAGCGACCAAAATTTTTTATTCTTCAAATTCTCGGAATGATTTATCAGAAGATGGAAAGCAATACCATCAGATAATGCAAGAAGAGCCTTTGCTATCTCCCTAGATTCATCATGACTAGACATTAACATACTACTATTATTCCCTACATTCTCTAGTAATTTTTCAATAGAGATTACTACTTTCTCAATGCAGCCCTCTAATTCGCTTTTTATCTTTTTACTGCGCCTACTGGCGCACCACATTTCAAATAGAAAAGCGTAAAATTCAGGATGTTGTTGTAAGTTCGTTAGGTATCTATTTAATATCTCATCTACTACTTCTTCTGCAGAATTTCCCTTGATTCCCACCAAAGAAGATTGTATAAGGCTGCTAGAACTCTTTGCTAATGCCTTACTTACTAGGTCTTCCTTGTCTGTAAAATAATAATGTAAAATCCCTCTGCTAACATGAGCAGCATTAGATATATCAGCTATAGTAGCATTTTCATAACCTTTAGTAGCAAGTACTTTCAATGAAGCTTGTAAAATATGATTTACTTTTTCTTCTCTACGATTACGATTGTGATTAGGCATCTCTCCTCTTTCAATTATGATGGATAATAATTCTCTCTATTAAATATACTGGACAACCAACCAAACATATCAGTACAGCATCAAGGAATAACACCTACCAGACCAAAAGTTAAGGGATGATATATGCAAAAAATAGAGAAAAAAGAAAGAGACATAACCATGCTTTAAATTCTAGAGATTCATGACAAAAAGATTCTCAATTTAGATGATTAATAATGATATGTCTACAGTTAGCAGTTGAAATAGCGTTACTTCGTTATATGACAACGGCTGCAGCATAAATAAAATTACTAGATTTATCACAGAACATTTTTTTAAACCAATTCAACTCGATATGATTTCATATAAATATTTGGATATCTCAAGATATTCCTAGGTACGTCTTAAAGGCATTCTTATTGACTTTGCAGAACAATGTAATGCCCGTATTATCTATTTAGATACATGAATTTCTTCACCTATTTTATCCTCCATTTTATCCTTCGATTACAGCATAACACAAAAAGATGGCGATCTTAACAATATATTTCTGTGTACCATCTATTAATTAATAGGCATGAGAAGATCGAGTAATAATGGACCCCGAAAATGGAAATGAGCTAGAGGCTAAAGAAATAATTCTGGGAGAAATAGAAAATGTACGTAATAATCCTTCAAAAGTTAGACAAGATGGTTGTGCCGCATGTCATGTTTTATTCACTTTAGTTGATAAGATGCAAATAAGTGAATCACACGCTTCCGATTTGTTATCCCAGATCCTTTTTCATGATCATCAGTTGAATGATTCCTTTATAGAAATGGTAGAAAATATTCATATGAAACGAAGGAATATGGCTATCCCATTTGCATTAAAAAATCGTGATGCAAAAGACCGTCATATTGAATCAAACTTTAAGAACTTTCTAGAAGAGATATCATACGATTTCATAAACTATGGACATGATCTTGTTCTTCGCAAACTGATGATTTCTGCGATTGCTTTAGAGATCGCGCAGAATATTGGTATTGATTATCATGCGGCTACTGAAGAACTCTACTATTATATGAGAAAAAATGACGATCGTACAGATGCACTATTATTGGAATTTAATGATCGGTTCTATAAAAACATAAAAAGTAAGTGATCTCGGTTATAGTTGGATTACAAATGCCTTTAAATGCTCGACTTTGGGTTTAATACAATATTTGAAAGTATGATAATACTATGAAATAGAATATATCGGCTCTGCCAAACCCTACTTGGTACTTCCCTGTGGCGATGTGCCACTGGTCGGCGTCTCCATTGTAATGCGCCAGTAGCCGAGGGTCAGCCATCACCGTAATACTGCGCGATTCACCCGACTGCAGTCTTTACAGGAATGAGTGGTAGTTTTAAAGCATTTATTTTGTCAGAATGTAGTCTGTTTTTTATACAAATACTGGCATTCAGAGAATAGCGACTAACGGAAGTATTGGAGAACTAGCAGATGAGTAGAATGGATATGATGCATGTCATGATTTATGGATTTCATCCATCACCATTGCCATATACTCTTTGAAGTCACCCTCAGTCATCGAAGCTTCAACTCCAGTCTTTTCAGGTAATACATCTGCATGCTTCTTTGCAATCTTTAAAACAGTTGATTGTAACTCTTGTTCCATATGAGCTGATCCCATACTATCCAGAAACTTTGTTTGATCAGTTATAGACTTTCTAATGGAGAGTCGCAGTGTAGTATCTTGAGATACAGTAACTGCTGAAGAGTATAAGCCTATGTATATCAAATAGCAAGATAATCCGATAAACGAGACGGAAACAATTCCATAGGGGGGATACGCTGCCTGAGCAGCACTAGCAGAGCCTGCAATGTAAAAAAGAACAAATCCATAAGCTGCGATTATCATATGCTTTCTGAGACTACTATCTTTTCGTAGAGTTCTTGCAACGGATAGGAATGCTGCCCCAAATATGATTCCTGACAGAAGTGCAGCCGTTGAAAAAATAAGAATATTCGTCATAGCATCGGTATCTTCCGATGGAGTAAAGTACCCTAAAACGAAAAGAGGGTACTCAATAAGATAGTATGCCATAACTACTCCCATAATGATCCAGAACTTGAACTTGCCCAATTTTTTGATATATGGATATAGCATCTTGACAGTTCCAATCCAAGTAAGAATATACGCTGCTGTAGAAGCTACATGATTGACCAATCCAATCTGGCTTCCAACTGACTCAATACTGAACTCCGGAAAATATGCAGCATCTTCAGATGTTACTATTGGCTTCTGTTAAATCAGCATATCAGAATATTTTGCCAGACCAGCTATTCCATTAATTACATATGCAATCATAGATAGGGCAAGTATTAATACCATAATATCTTTATTGGAATGTCTGTACCAAGAGAAAAAAGCCGCGGCCAAGAAAGCCAAAATTATGATCCAAAGTCCGTAACTGATTGCATAAGTGACATAAAGAGTTATGATGCTGTATTCATGTATTAATAAAATCTGCAGGATAATAAGAGCTATCACAGCTAAAAGTGTATACTGTCCAACAGATACTCCTGATTGCAATAGCCTCAGATGTGATACTTTGTCTTTGGTTTCTTTGATTAGGTGCTTGACATACCATAAAATAAGGTGCTGTGTTACAACAAATATTGCCACAATAATGATGAATATAGTGATCCCAGTACCTGATGACAATTGTTCAGGTATAAAATCAGCAATATAACCAATTTGTGAATCAACCGTGATGGTAACTATCACGACTAGCATAAGTGTAAAAAGTTTCTTATCGCTGGCTAGTCCCAAATATGCGGTAGCTAGTTGGAGCTTGATTTGGCGCATTAGTTTATTAAATTCGTGTTAATAGGTCGAAATAGAAAAAGCTTTCAGTTGATGTACAATTCTAGACACTCCTGATCGTGAGGGTACAATCAATCATTTTGCAATTGTTAATGTCATGGACAAATTAACTATCCGCAAACCGCTACTCACTACGGTTTGGTCAATTATTTGTCCATCGTTTTAGCTGTTGGTTTTTGATATCGATAGTCCTACTAATCGTATGTTATAAGACTTATCAAGTCCGATTAAATTTAATCGGTTTTTGAAGCCTGCACTCCAAATTATGGTCTTTTATGATTAACTTATGTCTTCCAACTTTTGACCTAACAACATACCAGTATAAGCAAAATTATTTTTTATTATTGCATCTGTATACTTTGGAAAAGCAGAACTATCAATACATGAGCCATGCATGGGGTATACCATATTAGGAGACAGATCTATTAGTCTTCTTGTAGTACGTCTTACTGGCTCTTCACTAGCAAATATTCCTACTGCTCGATAAAGAGCAATCATGCTTTCCGACAAGTCTTCAGATATGACTGGTTTGTTATTACCAGGCTGAATAAACAAGTCAGATGGAAATAGAGACTTTGTAGTCTCTTCATATATCATCATGCTGTCCCAATGGTGAACATGTGGAGTCATAATAAATCTAAACCGTCTTTTGCCAGTGTTTAAAGTTTCATTGTCCCAAAAAGAAACATGGTCTGCAGACATACCATGCCATCCTGCTAGATTCAACTTAGAACTTAAATCGCTACATACTAATTTTGCATCAGCAGAATCTAGAAATGCCATTCCTCCCCATTCATCACTTTCGAAGTGTAAAAACGATACGTAGGCCAGCTTTTGCAGCGGAATAACTTCTTTTACTTTTTCTTCTATTTTTTTGTACATTCCAACTGGACCCGTATGAATTAGCATTGGTTTTTCATCGTCAATTAAAAACTGATTGAAAGTGATTCCATGCATGTCTACCATCCCTGAAATTCTGTATATTCCGTCTTTAATCTCTGAAATCTCTACATCAACATCTTTTGGGCTATAGAATGTCCTACTGACTTCTGGCATAATCAAATTCAGGTATAGAATAGGCATCAGATAAATCTTCTCATATCCGCTCAAGCTCTTTGGCATCTACCAGCAACTTCAGCTTTTGCTGCAATTACTTCCTGTATGTTGGAAAGACACATGATTCTGTAGATCGTTATGAAACTAGGCTATTAAGAAGTTGATCATTTTGTTAAATGAGCATTGAGCACTAATTTCATCTTCAGTGTCCTGGAATTTAATTAATTTCTTTCTCAAACGATTTGCTTGTTTGAAGTCATAGTTAGCATTTGCGACTTCTATCGCTCGTGTCTCCGCGCCATATTTCAGATCAGACAAGCGCCCCAGAATACTTTCAAGCGTATCTATTTCGTTTATCAAAATGTCTGACTCTCGCAAATTATTGCAGTCTTTTAATTTTAAATTCAGCTCTTGAACTCGTTCTTGAAGCGAGTTCTCGAATTCTATCGTTTCCATCATCTCTAATCGCTTTTTGG
>JAATVP010000036.1 GCA_014523625.1 Nitrososphaerales archaeon TH5896 | reverse complement strand
TCCAAAACTACCTGTCATGCCCTGCACTATCACAGGTTGTCTTGTGTAATCTGGATCTCCGATACTTCCTACAAGAATCTTCATCAGATCGTAATCATATGTTTGGTGAGTCACAGTATCGCCTTTCCTTCCTGGGACTTTATCCCCTGCACTGCAGCATGGATTGCATCTTCAATCCTATCAAACAAGTGAGCCTTAGAGTTATTGAGTATTTGCTTTGCCTTGAGTGATTCTGCTCCCGAGATTCTGGCGAATAGAGGTACCGTTATTAGATCGTTTGAATAAGCCCTTAGAATACCTTCTGCTACCAGATCGGTACGGACGATGCCTCCAAATAGATTTACAACAATTGTTTGAACTGACTTGACTCTTCTGATAACCATGAGAGCTTGATAAATCGTCTCTGAGGTTGCGCTGCCACCAAAATCCAGAAATGCACCTGCATTTCCCCCTGCGTCAGATACCATGTCAAGTGTGGACATGACCAGCCCTGCACCATTGCCAATAATTGCGATATTTCCCTGAAGCTGCACGAATGAAAATCCATTCTTTTTGGCAAGAGATTCCAGCTCTGTTGCTTCTTCATATTTGATCAACTCAGGATGACGGAACAAGGCGTTATCATCAATAATGACCTTGGAGTCCAGTGCTACAATCGAGCCATCAATTAAAAGTGCAGCTGGATTTACTTCTACTAGTTCAGCCTCCTTCTCCCAAAGTAATCCATAAAGCTTCTTCACGAATTCAACAAATCTCTGACGATTTTCACTACCTATACCGGCCATTCCAGCAATTCTCGAAGCAATTTCTTCAATATTATCCTTAGAGGTAATATCTAGAATAAATCGATTTTCAGCCGATTCTATCTCCATTCCTCCGGCCGCAGATACGATCAAAGAAAAGCAACGGGTACTACGATTGAGGAATAGGGAGACATACAATTCCTTAGAAATGTTTATGACTTCCTCAAGGAGAAGGCCTCTAGGGAACTCCCCTTCGATTTTCTTGTTTTGGAGGACAGAAAATTGTCTTTCAAATTCATCCATGTTTTGGCATTTCTTGATGGCGCCAGCCTTTCCTCGACCGCCTACTGGGACTTGTGATTTCAGTACTATCGGAAATGCAAGTTCGTTATTAAGGAGTGAGCGAGCTTCCTCGACCGAAAAAGCTATGCGGGATTTGGGGACCGGGATCCCAAATTCCTTAAAAAGCTCTTTCCCTTGATACTCTAATAACCTCATCTCTTGGGAGAAAAAATAATTAGCTTATTTATAATTCTATTTAATTTTGCTATTAAACACTCTAAATAATGCAAAAGAACCACAAAGTCACCAAATTTCTATTATAACTATCCAGATTGTCACCCACCAGTTTTAAAATTTATATATGTAATCTACAAAAATTGAAAATATGGTAGAGAAAATGACTGCCGTTTGGCTAATCATATTGACAATCATTGTATGTGGAGCGGTTCCGACTTTAATGATATTTCTCACAACAATACCTAGCTCGGAAATGTCGGTATTTGTATATGCAGCCTCAAACGGTGTGCCGGCCTCTAGTTTACAAATAGGGTTTTAAATGATTGAACGTTTCTTATTTTCGGAACAATAATCGACCTTGTCTTGCATTCTATGGTGAAATCTTCCAAATGTATTTAACTACGAATGGAGTAATTTAGCTAAATGGGCAATTTCCTTCGGAGGAGGACGCCTAATAGGGATCAAAGTGAAGTCTCTGCTCGCTCTAATGAAGAGGAGCAACTGGACATTAGAGATATTCAAAAGACTGACCAATACAAGAAGGGAATTTCGCATATGTCTGATGACAAAATGGAAGATGCGATTCGAGATTTTGATTTAGCTTTGCGATTAGATCCAAGTTATGTTGACGCGTGGATCAAGAAAGGCTATGCTCATTTTCATTTGGACGAATTTACAACGGCTATTTCATGTTACGATAAAGCTCTTGAAATCGATATTAACAATGGAGAAGCTTGGAACCTGAAGGGACTAGCGTTTTACAGATTGAAAAATTATGAAAAAGCAATACAAGCTTGTGAAAATGCTATAGATTTCGATCCAAACGACGGTATGGCCTGGTATAATTTGGCTTGCTACCTTGTTCTTAGCAAGAACGTGGGGGATGGGTTGGAGGCGCTTAAGCGGTCTATAGAGATCGATATCTCTTTTGCAAGGAAGGCTGTTCGCGATAGGGATTTTGAATACGCGAGGGCCGAGGAAGGATTTAGGCGCATTGTTGAAGTTGTTGTTCTTGAGGCAATTAGACAAGGTTACAATTATCCTGGAAAAATAGTCTGGATCACTTCGATGGACAAAGAAGAAGTTGACTACGCTCTTACTAGATTGACTATGAAGGGATTAGTAGTGCGCAGGGAACAAAGATATGGTTACTACCCATTTGGCAGGAGGGAAGAGTACTACGAATTAGCAAAGACTATCGCCGAAAGAGTAGGTAATACCAAACGTACAGGGTTACTCCACAGAACTAAAACCATCTCAGCGCCTCTGCAGCAGCTGCGAGATATAAGTGAAGTACTGGGGGATGCAAAGATGGCAATAGAAAAAGGAGATTTGGAAGCGACGACCAATAATTTTGAATTATTGATTAATCCAAGCAAACACGGGGCAGCTATGATTGAACAATTTTTTGATGATCACCGTGATCTTCGGTTGTATCAGATAAGGTTGAAGGACAGGGGTCTTGAATATCTTAACACACACAAAACGGAATTGCTAAACTTGGTGGAAAATATAGATGCCAAGATTCGGGCCGGTCCAGTTTCAAGTTCGCAGCCCAAAGGTCTGTAAATATTCAGCAAAGCCTTAATTTTGGCCTGATGATGCTAAAATGTAGTTTTCTGTTTTGGGCCGAAAGGGAGTAAATAATATATTTACATGCGCGAAGTACGTTTATTAGCATGGCAAGGATATTTTCAGAAGTAAGCGAAAGCGAGATCACAAGAACAATAACTTCGATGTTTAATGATACACTACAGGAATATTCTCAGTCAGATGTAATCGTAATTGGTGGAGGCCCAGCTGGTTTGACTGCTGCTAGGGGGTTAGCTAATAATGGGATAAGAACATTGGTGATTGAACAAAATAATTACCTTGGTGGCGGTTACTGGGTTGGAGGTTACATGATGAATCCCGTCACGGTAAGAGCACCTGCTCAATTGGTTTGGGAAGAATTGGGAGTGCGGTACAAGAAGATAAGCGATAGCTTATATGCAACTTGGGGTCCGGAGGCATGCTCTAAACTCATCGCCGCAACATGCGAGGCAGGAGTTCGTTTTCTGCAACTTACAAAGTTTGATGATTTGGTTCTTAAAGATAAGCGGGTAGGTGGCGTTGTTGTAAATTGGATGCCAGTTTCAGCACTACCAAGGAATATTACTTGCGTGGACCCTATTGCGCTAGAAAGTAAGATTGTAGTAGATGCTTCTGGACACGATTCAGTAGCAGTCAAGAGATTGATGCAAAGAGGTCTAGTTGATTGGAAAGGGATGGATCCTATGTGGGTAGATGGGGGAGAGGACGCAGTAGTAGAAAACACAGCCGAAATATTTCCTGGACTAGTGGCGACAGGTATGTGTGTGACTGAAACATTTGGTCTGCCTAGAATGGGGCCAACTTTTGGTTCCATGCTTCTATCTGGAAAGAAGGTCGCAGAAATCGTCACTGACAAAATAAGAGGGTTATCTGAATTTCCAAAAGTTAAGGTAAAAAACGCAAAAAAGTAACCACAGACCTATTATTAAAGCTGAACAGAACTGAGTGATTCGACAAATGCTCTCAAATGTTAGCAAAAGGATAATATCACCTCTTTATTTCAAAGTAATTTTTTTGTTAATCTTCATTTCTCCTTCCTTTTGGTTACTTGCGGCAATATAAAATGAAAGAGTCCGATAACCTAACCTACCATTTATTGAAGACCTTTATCATTTAATCTTAGGCGCTCTATTGACGATGATGAGTCAGATCAACACCTTTCGCGCAAGTACCATCCAGATGGATCTATGTTCGCTACAGCCCAATTAGTACGCTTTCCACTGTTCTCTTTTAACAACGAATACATCAAGACTTCCGAACGAATTATTAACAGGCCGGTACTCCTTAGATCCTAAAAATCTATGTCGAACGATCCTCGAAGAGGCGAAAACAACTCTTCTCGCAGACCAGAAACGTACGAAGTGATAATTATAGGATCTGGACCAGCAGGTTATACCGCTGGGGTTTATACGTCTAGAGCTAAGTTGAATACGCTTCTAATCTCAGGATCTCTGCCCGGAGGACAGTTGATGACTACGAGTGAAGTGGAGAATTATCCTGGATTTCCAAATGGAATTTTTGGGCCTGAATTGATGATGAATATGCGCCAACAGGCGGAAAGATTTGGGGCCAAACTTTTGGATGACGAAGTTGTGGAGGTCGATTTCAAGAAGAGGCCTTTCGGAATTAGGACCCACGGCCAGGAATTTCGTTCTGAGTCGGTTGTTATTTGTACTGGGGCATCACCGCGAAAACTGGGCTTAAGAGCTGAGCAAGAGTTTGCTGGTAAAGGTATCTCATACTGTGCAACATGCGACGGACCCTTTTTCAAAGGCGAGGATATTGCGGTAGTAGGAGGTGGTGACACTGCAATTGAAGAAGCAACGTTCCTTACAAAATTTGGAAAATCAGTGAAAATAATACATAGAAAGGATTTCCTGAGAGCTAGCAAGATTCTCCAAGAAAAAGCGTTTGAGAATCCCAAGATTGATTTTGTCTGGGACAATGTCGTATCCGATATTAGCGGAAATAAGAAGATCAACAGCATCTCGGTCAAAAATCTTAAGACTGGCGCGGAAAGGAAGATACCAGTTGGCGGTCTCTTTGTTGCGATAGGGCATGAACCGAACACATCTATATTTAAGGGCCAACTTGAGCTCGACGATAGAGGCTATATCGTTCTAACAAAGAATACTAGAACAAGTGTTGAAGGAGTATTCGCTGCGGGCGACGTGCACGACTACAGATATCGTCAAGCAATCACAGCTGGAGGATTTGGTTGTATGGCAGCGCTAGACGTCGAAAAGTGGTTAGTAGAGATTCGAGGAGCTGGACTATAAATGTATGCCGGCTCCTAAAGGCGCATCACATGAGGCTAATCGGCATCAAACGCAAGCGCTGGTAGATGCTCTGACTCAGACATTATCTTGGACAACTGTCCCTCATCAAACAATTTCAATTGTTGATAAAGCGTCTTAAATTTCCTACCGTCGTCTGCAAATATGCCTACAATAGAACCTCTGCCTTTCATTCCTTGTGAAATCTTTACCATGGCGGACATTACTGCGCCAGTCGAAGGGCCGACAAATAGCTTTTCTTTTTCGGCCAATTCCCTTACCATCAAAAATGACTCATCATTGGTTGCCGTATGCCAATCATCAGCTACCTGTTTTCTTCGAAGGAAGAGGTCTGGCATAGCTGATTCTTCAAAATTCCTCAAACCTTGCAACAAATGATTTCTTTGTGCTTGTACCGCTATGACACGGATGTGTGGATTTTTTTCCTTCAGGAACGTCGCTGTGCCAGTAATTGTTCCCCCAGTCCCACACCCAGTAACAAAATGAGTAACACTACCGTCTGTTTGTTCCCATATCTCAGGTCCTGTTGCTTCATAATGAGATAGAAAATTAGCATCATTTTCGTATTGATTGGGCATATAGTAGATATCAGGTCTCGGTTTTGAGATAGCTTTCGCAAGTGCTATACTCTGATCGGTACCTGCTCCTACCCTTGGACAAAGATCATCCGTTGTTTCATGCAAACTAGCTCCCAATTTTCTCAAAAGTGATTTGGTCTCCTGACTCACCTTTTCAGGTATAACTATCTCAACCTTATAACCCAGAGCAGCAGCGATCCCGGCCAGAGCGATTCCAGTATTACCTGAGCTAGGCTCGATAATGATGCTAGAATCCTTCTTAAGCAAGCCTTTCTTTTCTCCATCCTTAATCATCCAATACGCGGGCCTATCTTTTACTGACCCAAACGGATTATACCATTCGAGCTTAGCATAGAACTTGATGTATTTAGTTGAAAAGGAAGAAAGCTCTATGAGTGGAGTGTTCCCAATACGTTCAGTAGCTTTCGCTTGAGCTAATGTGGCCATACATCTACTTTCCTTTTTTTATCATAAATTCCAGATCTGGGCTGATCAAGTTCACTGAAAGCAACTCGTGACCATTTCTATTAACCCATCTTGAAATATCTTCTTCAGAAGCAGGATCGTCAGCTATTACTTTGATTATCTCCCCTTTGGCAAGACGCTCCATTTCTATTTTAGTTCTGAACACAGGTTCAGGGCAATACAATCCTCTCACATCAATTGTCTTTGTAGGAGCAATTTCACTCTTGGCACTCAAGGAATAATTTAATTTGAGTTCTCAAGATATTAAATGTTTAGAAACATTCTGACAATGTAAGTGCCCTATCGGAACAGGTCATAAACACTGTCCCGTATTAGGGACTTCGCAGAACTCTTCTCCGTGGAAGAAAATTTATACCCTCTTACAAGGGCTACAGGCACCCTCTCAGTTTTACCCATTACGAGTTCGGCAGCTGATGCGAGTTCGTCAGCGATCGCAATTTCGGTGATCCTAAGCATGCTGCCATACATGTCGGCTTGCCCTATGTAACTCTTTATCGAGTCCATACCTGAAACTCCAATTGCAACATTTGTTTGTCCCAATCTAAAGGGCCTTCCAAATGTATCAGACACAACAACGGCAATATCAATGCCAATCGTATCGGTAATAGCTTGTCTTATTCTTTTTGCAGATAAATCTGGATCAACGGGCAGCAGCGACACAAAGCTGTCTCTGGGTCTACAGACGTTACTTTGATCTATTCCAGAGTTTGCGCAAATAAACCCGTGCCTTGTTTCGGTAATGATCAGATTTTCCGAATACCTAACTAAATTCCTCGACTCCATGAGAATTAATTCTACAAATCGAGGATCCTTCTTTGTCTTGCTGGCTAATTCTACTGCATGGTTCGACGGTTTCACCTTCGACAGATCTAAAATACGACCTTCAGATTTTGAAATTATTTTCTGCGTAATTACCAACACGTCATGATCCACCATGGATATTCGGTTTGCCTTGAGTGCTTGCATTATTACCCTTGCAATATCATCACCTATTGTTACATCCCTTTCTACGGGAATCGGGATGATTTGCAAGGGTTGGTTCGACAATTGTGTGGAACTGTAAACTCTAGATGTTAGCTAGCACAGCCTTACCGAATCTTTTTTCAAGCAAATTTAAAAGAAGTGACAAATCACGAATCTCAATCACCGCATCGGCTCTTTCTTTTATTTTATCTACCGGGCAAAATCCCACTGCGTATCCTGCAATTGCAAAGAGCTTCAGATCATTTGCACCGTCAACCACGACAACAGTATCTTCTTTCTTGACCCCCCACTCGAGCAATACATCCTTTATCGCAGCGGCCTTATCAGAAGTAACTCTAATGATGACGTCTTGCAGGACTCCATTGGAAAAGATCAGCTCATTAGAAAATATTCTGTCTAAACCCAGCATTTCTTTCAGTCTATCCGTAATTATGGTAAAGCCACCCGAAACAGCAATCAATTTCCAACCAGACCGCTTTAGCGCCTGACATAATTCTACTGCGCCAGGCATAATTTGTAAATTCTCGCCTATCTTCTTGGCGTCATCATGACTAATACCCCTCAACGCATGAACTCGCTTTATTAGACCTTCCTCCCATTTGATTTCGCCGCGTATTCCCTGCTTAGTAATGTCCCAGATCTCCTTCTCCTTTTCTGGGCCCATAACCTGAGCCAGAACAGGGAGATATTCTGCATTCAGAAGAACTCCTTCAACGTCGAAGACGACAAGCATCTTAGGGATATTATTCAGACCTCTAATTTTACCATATATTAACTTTGTTCAGAAAAAAAAGTGTAGAACGATCTCTATATCAGAGATACAATAATATTGAATTAGACATTCGAACTAGTCATTGTTATCTGCCCTTGAAGGAAAAGCATTATATCATGAAATTACTGAAGCATGTATGAATGAATGAGGAAGCGACGGTTGAGACTAAATTCCTGGTTCCAGTGAAGCAGGTAGAAAAAGCAATGAAGTTATCGAACGATTCAAAAAATGAGCTCAAGAGCATTGGAATGATGGACGATAAAGGAAAGTTGAAATTGAAGGGTGTTAGTCCACGTATGCTGAGGCGTATGAAACTTGAAGCAGTAGACTGTCCGGTTCTCCAATCTGAAGTTGGATTTATTCAATGTTATGTATGTAAGAACTTTCACAGCAGAATATCAGGGCAGGTGTACTGCAGAGGAGAGCCTTTTTAGGTCACCAAAACTTCATAAATAGATTCTATTCTGCCATTCATAATTGAAGATTCAAAAAGAATACGGAATTACAGTAAAGAAAGGTGACAATTTAAGCGAGTGGTATAGCCAGGCATTACTAAAAACAGATCTTATAGACTACGGCCCTTCAAAGGGATTTATAGTATTGAAGCCATACGGATATTCAATCTGGGAATCAATCAGACAGGTTGTCGATGTTCGTCTTAAGGAGTCTGGCCACCAAAATGCATTTCTACCAACTGTTATCCCAGAAAGTTTGCTAAGAAAGGAGGAAGTTCATTTCTCGGGTTTCAATTCAGAAGTATTCTGGATTACCCAAGCCGGAGCTACTTCATTACAAGAAAGACTTGCCTTACGTCCAACCTCAGAGGCTATTGCTTATTATTTATTTTCAAACTGGGTTTCCAGTTACAAAGACCTCCCCTTGAAACTTAATTTTTGGAATTCGGCAATGAGAGCCGAAATAAAGTCCACAAAGCCGTTTATTCGGAATTCTGAATTTCTATGGCAGGAGGGTCATACGGTGCATACGAACAGCAAAGAGGCAGAAGAGGAGGTGCGGTTTATACTCGATCTATATGAGATTATATTGGCAGATTATTTGGCTATCCCCGTTTTGAAGGGAAGTAAAACACGGAAGGAAAAATTTGTTGGGGCAGTCGTGACTACAACGCTTGAAGGCATGATGCCAGATGGGAAAGCGTTGCAATTAGCAACCTCTCATAATCTCGGTCAGAACTTTTCAGTCCCATTTGAAATAAGGTTTCTTGGCAGTGACAATCAAGAGCATTTCGCATGGCAAACATCGTGGGGAATATCTTGGCGATTGATAGGAGCTTTCATTATGATTCATGGAGACGACCGCGGGCTAGTCTTGCCTCCAAAAATCGCTCCAATTCAAGTGGTATTGGTTCCTATCTACAAGAAGGACCAGTATGATCAAGATGTAATTCCTAAATCGATGGAACTTGCATCCGAGTTGAGCAAGGCAGGAATAAGAGTGCATTTAGATACTCGCGACGAGTTCACAGCAGGATGGAAATATAACGATTGGGAGAAGAAAGGTGTTCCCTTGAGAATTAGCATTGGACCCAAGGAGATCTTGAAGGGAGAACTAGAAGTTGTTAGAAGGGATACATTGCAGAAGGAGACAATTCCACAAAACGGTTTGATAAAGAGGGTGACGGAATTATTGGATCTTATTCATACAAGTCTCCTCAAAAGGGCGAATGAGGCCCTTCAAAGGAGCGTGGCGAATGCAAGTAGCTTTTACCAACTTAAAGAGATGATCCAGAAGCAAGTAGGTTTTGTTTCTGCAGGATGGTGTGGTAACGAAAACTGCGAGATTTCCATTAAGGAAGAAACTGGAGCGGACATAAGGCTCATACCTTTTGAGAGCACTCCTAAATGGGATTCCACGATGAGATGTGTTTATTGTGGCAAAAAAGCAGAAGCCAATCCGCTGTTCGCTAAGGCTTATTAAATTCAATTATTATCAGTGTAGATACGTTCTATCTTCCATTGAAGCCGTTTGAATACAGAATTTCGAATGGCAACTAGTAGATATATAGGTTATTAGCAGCTCTATTCCGATTGACAACACTAGATTGGCTATTTACGCTCTTTGATAGTTTTGGATATCTAGGTGTTTTCACGGCGAGTTTTGTTGGAAGTATTATAGTATTTGTGCCTGTACCTTACTTTCCTGTTTTGGTAGCAGCTGCACTAAGTGAGAAATTAGACCCAAACCTGATTTCTTTAGTTAGCGCGGTCGGGGTCTTGCTGGCAAAAATGATCATATTTTACGCAAGTTATTATGGTCGGAGTGTTCTGAGCGATAAGACCAAACAAAGGATGTTCCCTCTACAGAAAGTGCTTCGCAAGTATGGTGGGTTCGGGGCATTTATAGTTGCATTAACACCTATACCAGACGATGTGATATACATCCCTCTTGGATTGGCAAGGTACAGTCCATGGAAATTTGCTATAGCTACGTTCAGTGGTAAGTTCATACTAAATGAAATTATTGTATGGAGCTCAGTAATTCTAGGAAGGCCATTTTTTGAATCATTTATCACAAGAGATATAGATCCCCTATTCTTGACATTAGGGATCGTTTCAAGTGTAGTCCTATTGGTTATTATTGTATACCTTTCAGTTCGTGTCGATTGGGCGAGAATAATCGGAAAGTGGTTCCCTTGGGCAGTAGATAGCTCGGATAATGATGATATTCCTAATCAGTCAAAGCCGACTTAAATTAAATCCAGGGGGTTGAGAGGACATCATACAAATAGAGTTTGATCCGAACGAAACTTTAAGTAATCTGTGAAGGACTTAAATTTCACTTAGGTTAAGGACCTATACCGCAACTAAAGTTTCATGTTATGGGTCGGTGCAGCAGCAGGCGTCTTAGATCTTTAACTATCGCCTGGATTCGAACGATCATAATTCTAGTCGAATGAGCTCAATAACTTTATAACTGATACCAGAGATTAAAAATATATGCAATCAAAGTCTCATCTCTATAGCCTATACCTGGCCGCCAAGGTTTACATTTACAAACTAATTAGAAGTAGGAAAAACAAACGGGAAAACGAAATATCCGCCTGAAATCAAAAATCATAGAAAAAAGAGCGTAGTAGCAAGTAGGGTAGCTTAGGGTTTTAACAAGTTGCAAAGAATTGACATCTTGAAGGCTGCCGCTTCTGCGGTGTTCAAGGAGACAAGAAATCTCATTGGCAGCCCAGAAAGCGCCGTGACGTTCGGAAGGGGCGCAGGAGGAGACTTGTCCTCGAAAATCGATCTGGTAGCAGAGAAAGCTGTGCTCAATACGATGGGAGAGCTAGAATTTAGCCCGACAGTGATAGGAGAAGAATGCGGTACAATTGATGGTGGCGATGGTTACTTAGTTATGGACGCTATAGACGGAACAACCAATGCTATACGCGGGATTCCATTTTCATGCTGCTCACTAGCATTTGCAACTCATTGTAACCTTAGTTCCGTAATTGATGCCGTCATAATTGATTTGAATACTGGAGACGTTTACGAATCTTCCGTAAATAAAGGTGCTTTGATGAATGGAATTAGGCTAAAGATAAATGGTGATGATATACTTAAGCGTTTTAAAACTCAGAACGAGCTTGTTGTAGGAGTTAACATTTCAGGTATGGGTGCTGGCAGTATTGAAAAGGTGACCAGGATCATATCGAAATGCCTGCATGTTAGACACTTGGGTGCTAACGCACTTGAATTATGTTTTTTTGCCCGAGGTCTAATTGACATGTATATCGATCTTAGAGGTAAAATTAGAGTAACAGATATGGCTGCTGGTTATTTAATTACAAAGGAGGCTGGAGGCTTATTATTCAACCCTCAAGGCGAACTTCTTGACTCCGATTTATCTCTCCATAATAGATTATCCTTTATTGCCGCTAATAACAAAGAATTTTTACAACTCTTGCAATTAAGTTAGTACAAATGTTAAGCGCCCGGGCCGGGATTCGAACCCGGGTCGAAGGAGTGACAGTCCCCCATACTAGACCGGACTTTACAGAGCTTATGAACAGAGCTCTTCTATACTACCCGGGCGCGCAAACTCAAGCAGTGAATCTAAAATACTAATTAAAAATGTTTTGCTTGTTGCGTCTTAGGTTGAGCGAATAGAATTCAGGTTACTTAGGTGATCCGTACTAATATTCAGATTGCAAGTTCTCTAGTATATGATTAAATTATAGCCATGCAAAGCCTAACTGTAAGGTGGGCCCGTAGCTCAGCCAGGTAGAGTACCGGACTTTTAACACATGAAAGAAATCCGGCTGTCTCGGGTTCGAATCCCGACGGGCCCGCGTTTAGTACGGGTTCATATACTTCTGCAGCATTTAGCAGCCATCTAACATAATGCCGTCTAGCCTTGATACTGTTATCAAAAGGATTGAAACACGACACAACATCAACGACAGTAACAGGAAGTTACTTTACACCTTTGTAGATTTCATGAAAACTCAGACGGAGACATCGGAAGAATACAAAAGGAATAACCTTATGGTCATTATTTTATATGCAGAGTTTCTTTGTGATAGGGCCCTATCAGAGGTCAAGAGTAAGCAAGAGATAACTTCATTTCTGGATACCAGAATCAAGGACGAGAGCATCGACCCAGACAAGAAATGGATAAGGACTTGGAACGATTACCTTCAACGAATAAAGTTCTTCATGCGTTGGATTCATAATGACGCTTCTCTTCCCCCATCAGAATGGCAGACCCCCGCATTCGCGCAGATAAAGAAGCGAAAGACAAAGCGCCTGAGTCCATACGTCGAATCAGAGTTATGGGAACGCGAAGACCTCCTAACTGTTGTAAAGTATGAAACCAATAAACGAAATAAGGCGGCCCTTACTCTGTTGTGGGACTTTAATGCCAGGCCGCACGAAGTTACACGTCTTAAAATCAAACACATCCGATTAAGAGAACGCTATGGGGAAGCAGAGATACCCCACGATTCCAAGACTGGGAGCGGGCCTGCAATGTTGACATGTTCATTTCCATACGTCCGAGATTGGCTGAATGAACATCCTTTCCGCAACGAACTTGATGCCAGGGTAATCTGTAACCTTAGAACGGGAGGGCCCATAACTGCAGATTCTTTGTGGACTATTATGCGACAACTCCGAACTAGGATTAGTGTATTGATACATAGTAGTTCAATAACAGATGAGAAAGAACTGGCGAATCTTCAACATTTGATAAAGTCCAAGAACTGGGCCCCTTACTGCCTCAGGCACTCATCGATAACATGCGATGCCGAATCTTATTCAGAATTTGCCCTCAGAAAAAAAGTTCGTTGGTCCATGAACTCAAACCAACCGGCCAGATATATCAAGAACAGATGGGGCAAGGACTTGAAGAATCAGATTTTACTGCAGAATGGAATCATCACTGATGTTGATGCTAAACCCAAACCTACTGTGGCAGATTGCGCACGGTGCCAATTGATTAATCCACTTGAAAACAAATACTGTTCATCCTGTGGCTATCCTCTAAGTGTTGCCGCATATGAAGAATTGAAGGCTGCAGATAATGAGGAACTGGACAAAATCAAGATGCAGTTACAGGAGTTAAAGGCTGCCGAAGCGGAGCATTCACAGGATTATAAATACTTGCAGAATAAGGCCGATGAGTACCAGGCACAAATGTATGAGGTGATGTCAAAGATGGACAAGTTTGATAAGATATGGCGTGACCAGTTCAAGAAAGTCGCCGCAGAAATAAGGAGGAGCCCTGAAAAATGGAAGGAGATTGAGGAAGCAGATAAGAAAGGTGAACCTTATCAACTTTGGAAATCCGAGTTCTCAGATGAGTTCGTCCAAGAACAACTAGAGCGAAGACGACAGCAGAAGAAAATGAAGAACGAACGTATGGTTATTAAGATAGACTAGATTCTTTGAGCGTCTAACTTTGTTGCTGTCAAACTAGAAGGAGCGGAGTAATCTGCTATAACGCTTGACTCCGTTCCTATCAAGTGCTTCGGAGATTTGATGATTAGTGAAGTTGCGTTCACGTCCATACGTCCTAATGGTCTTAGCAATCGTCCTATCGGAAAGACCATCTTTGCGACCTTCTTCGACTACTTCTTTAACCCATTTATCTAATGGCGAGAGAGGTATCATTGCCTCCCGTATCTCTGGGGAAATCGTCATAATATTACGATTGACTCTATCATCAGCCCAGTATTTTGATTTACATCTGGCACAGGCGCTAGGTCTACCTCCTCTATCTGTTAGATCGTCCTCCTCCCCATACTCATAGTCCTTGGGAAGCCAGACATAGTTACATCGCTTACAATGATAGGCCCAGGTCTTGACTAGGCTCTTCAATTCTGCTGCCTTGCGTTTTGTTATTTTATACGTCACAATAATAACTCCTATTAGTAGTCATATAAATGGATACTAGTAGGAGCGTTCTATGAGAAATTATGGTTATCGTTACTAGTCTGATGCAAGGTTATTAACTATTTGATCCTTTTGGCATAAAAATATCTCTTGTATCTTTTTGTTATTGGCGCCGTGTTTCTTACTACTTCATCATCATTTTGAATTTTGTCGGTGACCGACACGTTTGCGCGAATAACAGCCGTTGTTGCAGCAAGTATCACGAAATCCAATGTCACTTGCCTCCTTCTGTTTTACAAAGAAGCAAGCATGTTATAATGTACAGCTACTCTACTAAAATATTTCCTTAGTTAGGATTTCCACAGACTAAGTAACTAACTAAATGGCAGAGGTAGATACCTAAATTGGTCGAACATGCTTTCGATTGTTTTTGTTGATTAGACAGCAGCGAGTGGTTACAATATTGTATTCGTCAGAGCACGATTTAAACTTTTTAGCTTGGTAGTACTTAGCTATAATATACAAACATGTTAAGAAACGACAGTAGTAACATAATCGAACTTCAACATAAGTTGATGGAAGCACAAGGAAAGCATAACAGTAATAACGATAAATTCAGACCATACACAGCCTCAGTACGTTGCCAGAAGGACATAGATCATTTATCGAGAATAGGTTTGAACGCTGAAGATATTTCGCGATCGTTAGACTTATCGATATCATTTGTCAAAAGCCGAATGGCTAGGATTAATGAAGAGAAGGAAAAGAGGATGAGATTCCTAAGGACTGGAATTCTACCAGGACCCGATCTATGTAGAAGGCCAGGCGTATTTACCATATTCCAGAGGTAGGTTAGCTAAGGAAACTACCACTAATACAATAGTAATATATTTACTATTCAAAGAACACGTTTAAATCCCGTTGGGCTTTCGTAGCATCATGGATTGTTCCTTGATTTGTTGGACAAGCGGAAATTGGTTCGATCAAGACTAAGTTACAGCACGAAAGGTGAAACTCAAAAATGAAATTACAGAATTACTTACCCATGTCTGGAATATGCATTATAAGTTGCTCCTTCTATCCGAACACCCTTTTATCTATAATGATGAATTGTGATCTCTCATTCATTACCTTCATAATCAGAGATCATTTTGTTAAGAAGTTCATAGTGTATTTTACTTAGTTTTCCTTTTGCATATGCATCATTTATTTCATATTTTATTTTTGAGAGTAATCTATCGTCTTTACTATCGTGCTTAATAATCAATTTGTTTAATAGATCGATTCTCTTCCTGAACATTTCCTCGTAAAGTACAGAAATTTCGATTTTCAAATTCGTACCCTGTTCATTATTAATCTTTCCTTTTGCATATGCTTCCTCTGTATCACGAACCAGATTTTCCAAGGTCTTAATATCGTTAAAATCTAATCTTCCATCATCCCAAACATGATTGATTTTCTTGTGTATTGAGTATAATTGGCGTTCTTGTCTCTTGGTTTTGATTCCCCTTACAATACTTGGTATAGACCATCCTATAACTGTACTAATAATAATACCATATAGAGGAATCCAGTACTCAGATGGGATAGCAGGTGGGAGCTCTCTGAAGTACGCGGTATAGGTACCGAACTCTTCAATAGTAAGGGTCGCTGCCGGAGTTTCTGTTCTAACGTTAAATAGATCAAGGAAAGAAGTTAGAGGAGAAGAGGAAACAGTTGTTCCGTTTATAGTTCTAGTTGAGTTACCATCCAAAATCTCTGCCCAACTGGTAAATTCGAATCCTTTTCCAGGTTTAGCAACGCATTTAGTTCCGGGTGACACGTATAATAAGCGGTCTATAGGGGCACCCAGGCCATTGCAAATTATGCTGCCAGTTATAGGTGGTTGTATTTCAAATGTCACTCCTACAACCGCTTCATTCGTCATGCTATTTATTACGGAAACCCCATTAGAACGCAAGTTGGCTACATAGATAGCATCCGATTCAGGTTCCCCGTAAATGTCAATTGGTACTTTGCCGACAGGTATCTCTTTAATTACAATATTTGAAGTTGTGTTTATTACAGATACAGTGTCAGCAGCGTCGGCTACGTATATAACGCCCGGCTCGAGTAGATCCCCATAAATATCGTTAGGATATTGATCAATATCAACGGGTATGGTTTTTGTCACTACATTTGAGGTTGTATTGATTACAGATATAGAACTGGAAGCAGTATTCGATACGTAGATAGCATCTAAGGCGGGATTTCCATAAATAAAAAGAGGAGCTTTTCCAACTGGTATGGTTTTTGTCACTACATTTGAGGTTGTATTGATTACAGATACATTTCCAGCGGCATTGGATACGTAGATAGCATCTAAGGCGGGATCCCCATAAATAAAAAGAGGAGGAGCCTCCCCGATAGGTATGGTTTTTGTCACTACATTTGAGGTTGTATTGATTACAGATATAGAATTAGAGCCTTTGTTGGCTACGTAGATAGCATCTAAGGCAACATCTTCAGGGGAAATGTCACCTCCTCCACTCAAGTACCTATATTC
>JAATVP010000035.1 GCA_014523625.1 Nitrososphaerales archaeon TH5896 | reverse complement strand
TACTCCACTAGTTCCTGTGCCATCTGTAAAGTAACTATTGTCTAATCCTTTCATCATTTGTAGGAGAAATATCGTCTTGCTTGAGGCAGGCGGACCAGTTAGGAGAATATGTGAAGACTCCTTGCTAATTATTGATCTCATAAACAGCTTTTTAAGATCAGAGTATCCTACTATACCAGAGAAGAATTTTTCTTCTGGGGGTAGAATATCTACTTCATGCTCGATGCCTAACCTTTTGAATAGAGTCTTAAACACCTATATTTATGTAGAATGGTCTGTAATAAATTAGATCCCAATTATAAATCGTTTATTGAATTCTCTAGTCTCATAAGTATATGTACTGAATTAGTAATAATTTATTAGAAAAGGAATTCGATATTTGAATGACATAGTTTACGAGATGTCCATATGTCAAAATCACTAGTGAGACCATGGAAAATCTAAATGATCAATATTATATAGATGCACAAGTAACTTTTGGTTTCGTATTGAATGATGAATAAAATAAATCTGGGATTTCAAGAGAAGTAATCTTTGTTGGCATCCTAACTTGGCTGTTTTTATACTACTACTTCTTCTTATTCTTCCTTTAGTCTATCCTTCAATAGTACCATTATTAGCAAGACTCAATATTGGTCCAAATGTCAGTCCGTTATCGTTACTTATTCGCATAACAGGATCATTTGCTGTTTCATTTCTTTCCCACCATGTCACAAATACATTATTTCCCGACGCTTCTATCATTGCATCTATCGATTCTGTGGTGGTATTATTACTTAGGTTGATTTTGTCACTGAAAGAAGCACCATTATCATTTGATGCTCTGAAGAGCACTTCATGATTTCCTGTTTTATTACTCCACCAGGTAATGTAAACATTATCTCCAGATGTAGCTATCGGTACGTTTTCTGGGCATATGATACTTAATGCGTTTGCTGTTTGCGGGATCGGATATACTGCTACTGCAGTAACAATAATTGCTCCCCCTTGTATGACTGTCAGGATTGACAATACACTAATAATTAGGTTTCTTGCTGGTTTCATCACGTATGCTTGTGAACTCTAGTATATAAGAATTGGACTTTTAAAGGTGGGATATAAAATATATAGTACTGCATATAATTAGTAGATCTTACATATCAGACAGAATAATATACTTATGATTATAACTTTATAATAATGTGTTATGTAATAACCGTATGTTTAGATGTTGACGGATTTAATATTCCTTTTAAAGCAGTAACAAAATTTTAAAGCAAGTGATGAAAACATTACAATCATTTATTGATAGATCTAAAGTTCGACGAACCGTATAACATAAATGGGTTTCAGGAAGAACACTTTCTTGTATTGTGTATGTTTTATCATAGGATTTCTATATTATTATGATAAAATAAAATCATTATTTCCAGAAATAGATGTTCACTGTTTTATTAGGAAACCAATTGAAGTAAAAATTTGGCAGCACGATTGAAGCAGGAACTGCATATATCACAATAAGATAATGTCAAAATGTATGAGTTAGACCTCGATTTAATACAGTAACAGTTAACCTTCAATTATACTTCTGAAGTAGGCTCAAAAGTTGGAATGCATTAAAGTAGGTCTATATTTATATTTTCGATCCACCTTTTCTTCACAATGACTTTAAAAGAGGACGATTGGAATGATCTACTAACAAATATTCAAAATAAGAAGTGTACTCCATTTATTGGAGCGGGAGCTAGTGTTTTATGGCTTCCTTCAGGAGGGAGTTTAGCTAGCAGATGGGCTGAAGAACATGATTACCCTCTAGATGATATTCACGCACTATCAGGCGTGGCCCAGTTTTTGGCATTACAAAATGATGGCGATCTTTTTCCAAAAAATCTTATCGGGCAATATAAGCTTCCGTTACTATAAACTTCTGTATTTGAGGATGAGAAGCCGTCATATCTCATAAAGCAGAGAGATTTTTGGTTGTAATTTATTACACATCATAACTTTAGCAGCAAGTATCTTCGGTAATGCCTTACGAAGGGCAACAAAGAATTTAATTAAATCATACTTATCTCTTCGCTTTAGATTCATTACTCTATCCTCTTTGCAGAAATGGTTGTGGATTTGTTTTACAGTTCCGTCTTCGTCTAGACAGAATGGGATGATATCTATCGTTAAGCGCTTATTACACATCAACCCTCTCAATAAAATCAGTTGAAAAAATTTCGGTTTAATACTGGCTTCAGCTCCGCTCAAATTTTTATTGTCCTCATCTGAAACGGGACTAGGACTAGAGATGTTGATAGAATTCATAGAAATAGCTGGAGATGGTTGATGAAAGGACGGAGTTGAAAAGACGGGCGTTCTTTGCATGAATTGACCTAAAATATTGGGATAGTAAAATTGTTGTGAATAAAATGGATGATACGGCGGCATAAACCGATCTCTAAGTTCCTTAATTTTTACTTGTTTACGAAGAATGCCAATAATGTTATCCATAAAATCTTGTCGATTGCTCCTGTTCGCTGGTCCCCATACATTTGCTTCGTCATTAGATACTACATTACTTTGGCTATAATTCGACTTCAGATTATAAATGGGGTATCCAAAACTTGTTGCATTAACAGCTCCATAAGGATTATTAAATGCTAAACCTTTGCCATGATGTATTTTTCTATATGAACTTTCATGTTAGATCTCCTTGAGAATTTTTGTGGGCAGAGCGAACAACTATATTTTTTAACCATAAGGATCGTCCTCCTCTCTATGTTTAGTCATCACAGACCACTGAACCGTAGATGCTGCGAAGTTACTGCAGTAACTGCAGTAATTGCAAAAATCGGAACTCCTGTATATTATAAACATAAGTATATAGGTAGCAAAACTCTCTTATAATATTTTTCTCTATGAAAATTTCTCAGTCGAATGTTATCATCGTTTTTTAAAGAATTATGTCTAACCAGAGACAACAAACCAACTTCTACATGTTATTTAAATCGCTAGTAATGTCAGTACACCATCCATCAGGCATGTAAACTGAAGCTCAAACAACTAAATTTGGTTTGTTATTAATAATTAGAGCTTATGAATGAGGAAAGGTATGGCGATAACGACTTATTCCAAATTGTCTTTTTTTAAAGAATAGCTGTAGAATATCTATGTATTTTTATCTAAATTAAACAAGAAATATGGAAAAATTATTTAAAAATATTATGATTAAGGATCAGGAAGTAAAATCGACAATCTAAACTATATTCCTCTGCAATTACACGCTATCATAGTTTGACAGGCGTATAAACAACATGTCTATTACCGTTTTCATCACCCTTTAGAATGATCGAATGATAATCACCAAATTCCGTTTCTGTATGAGTTACAAGGAAGATCTGTTTGAAGCTCCTAGCTTGAGTAAGCATACTAACTAGGATCTTTCTTCTGGATGAATCCAAACTCGCCATTGGTTCATCCATTATTATAGAATTAATTATTGGTGGCTTTCTCTCCGAGTTCTTGAAGGGCTTTATCCTTGCCATCAACTTGGATATTGCAATTCTTAAGGCCAATCCTAGAGCGGTTTCATCGCCTCCACTCAACTGATCTTTATTCTTTATTACATTATCTTTGCTATCCATGAGTGTTATTTCCAATCCATGAGATTCCATACCTCCTCTCACTCTTCTTATAGTGGAAGAAATTTTATCTATAGCATAACGGCCTTCTGTGAGCTGTGCCATGTAATCATTGGTAGCATGTCTTAGTACTCCTACCATTTTTCCTTCTACTACGTAATTTGAAATGAATCCGTCGATCTCGCCTCGCAAATATTTTATATGTCGTAACTCATTCTCTTTCTCAGACAATATTCTTGCTTTTTGTGAGAGCTTCTTTACGTTAGATTCCCTATTTTTTATGTCATCTTTTAATAATGAGGCTTGTCTGATAAGTATATCTAAGAATCTTCTTTTGGCGTCAAGACTATTTTCCATAGTTTTCCTTTTAATAATAATTTCATCAATAGTGCCACAATGTAGATTTTCTAATAAATCGTCCAGATTGGTAACTAAAAGTTCTTGTAGATATTCTTGCAGCTTACTCTTCAACTGGTCAATATCATTAACTATATTTTTCTTTTGATCCTCTAATTTTGATAGCTCGTTTTGATACTTCTTATATTGTACATTTTCTTTATCTATCTGCTCTTCGATTCGGCGTATCTCTTTTCTATAATACTCTATTTCTAATCTTAGGCTTGTTCTTTCTGAAATGATGTCATTGACCGTGATAAAACCCAGAAATGACAGGAGATCCTCGATTGATTTTGCATGATATAGATCAAGTATAAAGTGGGCATTTTTTCTGTGATTTATGAGATTATCACAAAGTGTAAGCATATTTTGTAAAATAACTTTAGTCTTGTTCTTAGTATCTAGCTTCTTGCGTACTTCATCATATTCATCCTTTGTTTGTTTAATCCTAACATTGACATTATTATAATCAGAGTCTATTTCTCTAATTTCGTTACCTAATCCTGCTATCATCCTTCCCTTGTCATCGATCGATTTGTTACAGACAGGACATTTCGTCTGCTCTTTGATATACTTTATACTATTCTTTTTTATGCCAGAAATGACTTCATTAGATATTAAAATCTGATTCAAATACTCAATATTATTATGTAAAGAAATCTCATATTTTTCTAAGCTTTTTACCTCGTTAGATGTCTCTTGTAGCTGACTGTTCATCTGTTCTGACTGAGAAACTGGATCGAAATCCAAGGTAATAGAAGAACACTCCATAACTTGTCTAATTTGATTCTCGTATGTTTTTATTCCCATAAATAGTCTATTCAGTTGTAACAAGTCTTCATCATTTGGAAGACTCTCTAAAGCCTGCTGTACAACAACTTTCTGATTACTAAGATTCTTAATTGATTTTTTTAAGGCGTCTATTCTCTCATCTTGGCTTGTTATGTAATTAGTCTTTTCTACTAAGGAACTACTAACTAATGCAAGCTCATTATTTTTGTTTGTTATATTCATATTATTACTTTTAATCTTCTTTAGCATATCCTCTGATGGTATATTCGAAAGACTTTCGAGAGTTTTATTCAAGTCGGATTCAGATTCGAGGCGTTCTTTTTCTTTTACTTCTAATTCATTCTCTCTTTTGATAAGTTCCGCCTTTTCAATAGCAAGAACTCCCACTTCTCCTTTTAGTAAACTAATGGACTCTTGAAGATCTGTGCTAAGCTTAGAGAGATCGTTTTTGACCCTGTCGAATTCATCAAGCCCAAAAAGTGTAGTAATTAATCTTCTTAATTCTACTGGATCCGCCAATGCTAGTCTGTCTACATCCTTCTGTCTGACATATACAGTCTTTTCAATTATGGAAGCACTAACTCCTAACATCCGTTCAACTTCTACGTTAACAGATCTGGGCCTATTAACTATCACAGTAAATTTATCATTCCCCCCATCATCATCTTCCCCATCAATATTATGTTCATTCACTTTTTTAGATAAAACAGCATCTTCACTGAAATCAATTTCACTTTTTTGAGTTTTTGACCTCTTGATTGTAAGTTTTCTTACTATTCTATATACAATTCCTCCAAGATCAAAAGTGACGTCGACCTTGCAGCCTGATTCACCAGCTTTAACAAGCGTTTTCCGTTGCTGATCTTCTATCAATTCGTCACCCAGAAGGCCCCATAACATTGCTTGAATGAAGCTAGTCTTACCCATAGAGTTGTTACCAGTTATAAGGAATAGACCTTCAGGAAAATCTGGATCCTGAGGGGTATCAGGAAGCAGCACATTAGTATATGGTTTAAAGTTCTCAATTCCGATTCTTAATATCTTCAAAATATCAATTATTGCCTCTCTCTTTCCATCGCTGAAGTGTCATAAGTTTTCTCTGAACTGCGATTAAGTACTTTTGCAAATATCTTTGCCAGCAGATTTGGATCCAAATTTTGCTTTTCTAGATCTTTGTATCTCATAACAGTTACATATTCTTTGAATTCTTTTTGAGGATCTTCTATCAGGAATTCTATATTATCAACCAATGATTGATCGTCAATATTTTCTTGTTTGATATATTCAGGATAGTCTGGTCGATCTAGGATGAACTCGACAATATTATAATCATTTGAATCTAAAACTAGCTTTCTCAGGGCTGATTCCACCTCGCCAATATTGAAGGACGATCCATACGTTTTCTTACCCTTTAGAATAATTTTTACCCTTGCAGCAGTCGAATATTCGTATCGTGCATTAAGCCCATGGGCATCAAGAGTATTTGTAACCCTCTTTATTATCTGGAAATTGGTATCCTCCGGATATATTTCAATTATATCAGAGATGATCCTTCTACTTGATTGAATTTTCCTAGTAGTGATCCTTGGAGATGCATTCCCTTGTTCTAGTTCGATCATAAGATACCCCTTTTCAGTATTAATCTCACTGAAATTCCATAATTCGGTTGATCCTGAATACCAAGCATGATCCTTCACCTTACGCATTTTATGATCATCTCCCAGAGCAATGTATTGATAACTACCTTTTAGAAAATCTTCATGTAGCGTAGAGTTTTCGATCATACCATGCGCCATAGCTATATTTATCAAATCAGAAGAAATAGAATTATTCTGAAGCTGAATCCAATTTTCATATATTGATTGCATACCCAGTGTAGACAGCGCCCGAGACTCAATTGAAGGATGCGTAATCACTCTCAGATTCAGATTATTAATGTCAATGAATAGAGGTTGTTGTGTCCTTAATGAGTCCCTTGCATCATAATGTGTGAATAAGTGGATATTATCGAAGGCGACTGGAAATACAGCTAGAGTTGAACTACGATATTCCATATATCGTCCATGATTACCATCTATTATAATCAGAGGAATATTTGCATCACATAGTTGCTTGAATGTCATTGCAGCAACTTTTCGTGCGTACTCAGGGGGAGGACTAGGATCATATCCCGCAGGTGTATCAAAAAAGTCTCCGCAATGTAGTATGACATCTGGCCTATCTCTAGATTTATCTACTATTTCATTGACGAACTTTATCCAGGCAGAGTAGAAATCATCCTCTAATGGTCTTACTTCTTGGTTTACGATCCCAGATCGTGTTTGTTTTGGCCGACGGCCAAGATGAGTATCAGAAATGTGTGCAATTTTCATGGCCGCATAACCTACGATGTATATCCGTCTTCTTGATATAAGGTATTTGAACTTGTTTCTTCCTTAGTCGAGCTGATACAGAAGCTAATATATAAGAACTGAATATCATATAATCAAAGAAAAGACTTTCATAATGATTTTTATGCCTTTGAATAGTTTCTATTGAAGGTAAAGAATTCGAATGGATCTCCCTCCAAGTCTCAATGATAATAAAACAAGTAATAAGTATAATAAACCTCGCTCTTTAGACCTGATCGATCTACGAATAATATCTATGCTTTGCAAAGACTCGAATACACCATTTGTTGAAATTGCTAGGAATATTGGTATTTCAGATGCAACTGTCCATATGCGAGTAAAAAGGTTGATGGTTGAAGGGATAATACGAAAATTTACTATTGCTCTCAACTACGATGTGATAGGATACGATCATCTCGCCTTCTTGGGAATAATTACAAAGCCAGGATTTGCAGACATGGTTATATCAAAACTTTTATTGTTAGATCCTGTCCTAGAAATACATGAAATGTATGGAAGATTTGATCTAATGTTGAAGTTACGTGCTAAGAACTTGGAAGAAATGAGAAATATTATTGAGAAT
>JAATVP010000268.1 GCA_014523625.1 Nitrososphaerales archaeon TH5896 | reverse complement strand
TATTCTTTTTCGATTGAAAAAAGAGATTCTTGGCTATTGTCTGCCTAAGGTAAATTGTTGTGGCTGAAATGTTGGGTACGAAGATGCCCAAGACTTTGCGAGGTTAGAATTGTATTCTGCAGCGGCTTCTACTGTTCTACTAAAGTTCTTCACATTCTCTCGCAATACATTTAATGCATTAATGGTCAGTTGGTTGTTGGTTTCTGCGACGCTAATGAAGTTGTTGGTAATATCGTCTGATTGTTTCACCAAGCCTTGAACATATGGTGCTGCTGCTTCAGGGACGGCGAAGTTGTTGAAATTGCTGTTGCTGGTGACTAATTGCCTCTGTACTGAGAAGGTTCGCTGAATGGCATTTCTAAGTGCATCTATGTATTCCTGCTGTAGATTTGAAATTGCTTGTGCATATTGTGGTTGAACCCTTGAAGATTCATTTACTAATTTTGTGACGTTTTCATTTGCTGCGTCTACTATCTGAGATACGTTGATTGATGCGTTTGCGCTTGTGCTCGTTGCTGTTGTGCTATCTTTTGATTTTCTATTTTCGGATGACATGTTTGATATCTATCTATAAGCCTATCTCATATATATACATTGGTATCAAATGGTATGTATAACCAATTGCAGGCAGTAAAATACTCAAGGAACCTGTCAGCTAACAATAAACTTTGGCCTTTACGAGCAGTAATCACGCAAACCGAACATGGAAGAGACAAGACGATGGAGTAGTACGCCGATACAACGCGACAAATCTCTTAATTTGTTTGTTGCCTTAAGAGTTAGGCTTTTGCTATAATGATTCCGACTGGAGACCGTCAACCTAACGGAAATTTAGACCCTATTGGATAGGAATAAAAAAGGGAAATTGATGAGTTTAAAAACCGCAAACCGAAGTACATTAGATTTTTAAATCTACGTGCATCGGTTTATCCTCAGAAGGTAATAGAATTGACGAAAATAGGAAGAGCCACGGACAGAAATGTGCAGATGAGGTACGTGAACAGGAGTGTGTAGAATGGAGCACAATGTAGCACAGTAATTTCAAATACCCCTTCACCTATATAATCTGCCATAAATGGGCAGCAAGAACTATGTTTGCGCAACATGCGGACAGGATTTCACCAGGAAGTTCACCGGTCACAGACACAATCTCATGTTGCATCAGGGACGCGGTAGGATTGTTCGCACACTGGAATATGTGATAGGGCGAATAAAGGGCGAGTATGCCCTTGCCGACCCATTATCATATAGGCGTCAAAGACGACACACCGTGAGGAATAATCCGAACGATTATCCTCATGGAACTGTCGCACACAATAGCTCGCCACCTCTGAACCTCGATGAGAAGTCGAAAGACGCGGAACAGGTGCCGACCAATCCCAATATGTCCACTGACTCGTATCGTGAAGGACCTGTTAATGCAAATTCAAAGATGGATGAATTCAAATCATTATGCAAGAAGCATTTTCCTCATCCGCAAAGCGAAATCGCCATCAGGCGAATGTCAACTGATTATATTCAGTATGGAGCTAAGGGCTGCCCCCTCGAGGAGAAATTGGAAGCCCTCAGGCAATACGATTGCATCAAGTCCCAATTAAAATCAACTGGGACAGACTCTCCGTCGTCTAAGAAAGAACCACTGAGTTCGCACCCTTACTTATATGATCTTCATTACGAGATAAGATCTGAGTTGGAAGAGATCCGAGCAGTAATGAAGAGTGTACCTAATAATACTGACTCAACCGTCTATGACGAAATCGAGAAGTTGGCCAAACAGTTTAGGGCTACCCGTAACCGCAGGGTTATTGATGATGCTTTAACTTACTACAGAGGAATAGCAGCGGACTACTCTCGCTCCTATTTACCTCATCAGAATATAGTAGATTTGTCTCCCCCTAACAGTATAGGCCAGCAGCAGAGCTTTCATGATTCGGTCCAACCGTCAACTGTGAAGCCTTCCCCTGCGCCTTATTATTTTGTGGAAGAGCCATGTTCAGCTCATTACGTTCCGGTATCGTGTGAATCCAAATCTCACAACCATATGAATGGAGCGCAGATCCATCAGGGTAATCTCGCGTCACCATCAGAGGACAGTACAGTCCCAGTTAATGCCCTCCGTCATGAATCTTCTATCCCGGTTGCCTGCACGTCAGATGAACTTCCTGATGCATACCGGATCAAGGAAAGACCACATGCTAAATACGATTATTTGGCAAGGTATTTTCCAACAAAATCAAATCAGGAAGCTGATAATGTGGTGATCAAATCAAAGCAAGAAGATAATCAACTAGATAGACCAGTCGAAAGTCCGGAAAATTTGTTCAAGAGGTATGGTCTGTCATCATTGATTCCCAGATCCCTGTCAGAGAAGGATCCAGGCGTGATAATACCAGATGCTTACACTTCATTGCTCCAGCATGTTAATCACACATCCAAGAAAGCACGAAAAAAGCCATTACACCCTCGGCCGTTACCAAAGTCAAGAGGGCTGCGATCCTCCTCAACACCCCAACAAATAGAAAAACGGAATCTTAGCAGTTTAGAGCAGGGGTCTGCTACGTTTGAGCGGTACACTGCCTCGAATGGAGCCGATACCAATAGTCTCGATGACGACGCGGTAAATGCTGTCACCAACGAAGAACCTAGATTAGAGGTAATGAACCATCCCAAACTGGAACGCGTCACCCCAAGTCCTACAGACAATAAAGTACTCGAATCAACTGCACAATATTCATCGACTCAAAACGCTAAGTTTCGTGAAGGTTCGAATCCAATCAAAACTGTTGAAACTAATGGTATTGCCCTTCAGAAACTTGTAGATGAAGCACTTAAGCCAGTACTGAGTCACATGAACCCAGAATGGTGCCGGAAGCTTTTTCCACCCTAGCTGCGGGGGGGTGACTACTCTTATTCTACCTTTTGAATTTTGTAGTATGTCTACATAAACCATAGTCACATTTCACTGCGGGAAAGACAGATGAAACGATTTCGCCTGCAGATCGAGGAAGAGTTTTTACATCTGGATTGGAGAAATAAATTCTCATAGGAATCAGAGAGATGCCTGAAACCCAATTTATAATCAAGACCTTCACGATGATGCCTGTATTTTCTGGCCGGTTATAGTCTAAAGTATTACCCATAAGATTCGAATGCTTCGTCAATATCCTTATAGTAAAGGATTACATACTTTACTGACTAACAGTCACCTTAGCCGCCACTGAATGGTACTGGGTGACTATTAGGTTTAGCTAACTTATATCAGTTTGATATAGAATATTACAAGGATTGCTATTATTACTTTACAAGTCAGAATTAACGGATGAAATCGATGCGAAAGTAATACAAAGCTACGATTGCGCTAATCAACCAAGCTGCTATCAGCAGAATGATCAAAAGCTTACCAGTATCTTGCAAACTCGCACTACCCAAACATAATACATGGCCATTCAATTAAACTTGTTGAAAAAGTCAGGGTGAACTTATCGAATTGTGATTGTTATATGGGAATCATATATATAAACAGACTAGAAAATAGTTCATTAAAAGAGAGACATGTGTTTTTTAAACAGTAAGTATACATATATAAATTGAAGACAGGCAGGCGATACACATCAACGTCCTAGAATATTTGAAAATATCAAAGGAAATAGATAGAAGAGGGTTTTTCATTCGATGTCTTCTCATTGGATCTGTATCAGTAGTCCTTGTCCTCAAGGTATATCTCTTGCTATTCGTCATGGACTTTGTCCTGGGACTTTATACCTTCTTTTCAAGCTTTATCTTGTTGAATATTTTACTCTTCTCGTATCTTAAGTATCGCGACCCAAACTTTGATTTACCCCCAGAATCAGAGGGCAACCACAAGATAGTGGCAAACTACCCTTTCTTCTCGATTGTGGTTCCTGTAAAGAACGAGGAAGAGAATATTAGGAATTGTGTGGAATCCTGTATAAATCAGAATTACAAGAACCGTGAAGTCATAATCGTAAACGACGGAAGTACTGATGAGACACCAAAAATCCTTGATTCCATCAAGAGAGAAAATCCCCATATGAAAAATTTTTACATTCTCCATATCAACAAAAGTGTAGGCAAGAAAAAGGCAGTTGAAGCTGCAAGTCAGATCGCTAGAGGCGAAATTTATGCATTTATGGATAGTGACTGTGATATGGACCTTGACGCCTTAGAGATCGCAGCCAAGATCTTTATGGCTGACAAGAAATTGGGTGCGCTAACGGGACATGTAATTGTTCGAAATGCGACCAAAGGAAATGTTTATGAAAAGATGCAGGCAGTGTACACCGATGCTGCCTGCAGAGGCTTCAAGGGGGCGGAAAGCACTTTTGACTCCGTTACCTGTTGTTCAGGGGCTCTTAGTTTCTATAAGCGAGAATGCGTTCAGGATTTCATTCATGAATGGGCTCATGACAAATTCCTTGGTATGGATTTCAAATTCTGTACTGATAGGAGAATGACAGCATACGTTCTTACTACTCCTAGAGTGCAACTAGAATCTCCTGTAAGTACGATCGGAGCTAGCGGTGTTGGTTCTGCCGGTAGTGCAGGGCTAGTATCCAATGATTATAGAAGCGGACAGCCACTAGTATATCCTGGTGGGGGCTCTAATGACTATTCTAACTCCTATTATTCAACTGATTCTTCAGCGTACCCTGATACTACAGTAGGAAATGGGGAAGGAAAGTCTTCTTCTTCTTCCGATCCAGAATATTGGAACGTCAAATACAGCTATAGTATCAAGGT